>NZ_JBSHMJ010000046.1:0-21988 GCF_053645265.1 Dietzia sp. NPDC055343
ACGTTCGGGATCCCGGGCTCCGGGGTGGTGCAGCGGCTGCAGGAGGCGGGGTCGGCGGTGGTCGTGACCGTCGCCGGCGTCGAGGATGCGCGGCGAGCCGTGGAGGTGGGGGCGGACTGGTTGTCCGTGCAGAGCGCCGAGGCCGGCGGGCACCGGTCCACCACGACGGTGGGGGAGGAGCCCGACGACATCACCACCGTCGAACTGGTGCGGGCCGTGCGCGCGGCACTGCCGGCGGTGGAGTTCGTGGCCGCCGGCGGAATCGTCAACCCGGAGGACGTGGCCGCTGCGGTGGCCGCCGGGGCGACCGGCGTGCAGCTCGGTACCGTGCTGCTGCGCACCCCCGAGGCCGGCACGAGCGCGCTGCACAGGGCGGCGCTGGGCGATCCCAGGTTCACCGAGACGCGGCCCACGCGCTGCTACACCGGGCGCTACGCCCGCGCGCTGGTCAACGGATTCGTGGCCGAGCACCACGACGCCGCACCGGCCGCGTATCCCCACCTGCACATCCTCACCGGGCCGATGCGTAAAGCCGCTGCCCAGGCGGGCGACATCGACGTGCCGCCGCTGTGGGCCGGGTCGCGGTGGCGGGCTGCGGATGCCTACGCCGATCGGCCGGCCGGCGAGGTGGTTGCCGAGCTCTGGGAGTCCGCCCAGCGGTCTTGAGTTCAGGCCGCGCGGCGCTCGGCCTCGGCCGCGATGTCGGCCAGGTCCTGCCCCATGGTCTTGCGGGTCGAGTTCAGTGCGACTTTGCCCATTACGCCCATCACCACGCGGGAGATGGCCGGGGCATGCGCTGTCTCCGCGCTGAAGTGCATGAACAACGTCGAGCCGCCGTCAACGTCGGCGGTCAGGGTGAACACCGTCTTGTACTCGGTCCCGCCGCTCTCGGCGACGATCGTGGTGGAGTGTGGCGCATCCGCGGTCTGCACCATCATCTCCTCGGTCGACTTCATGCCGAACATCTTGCGGGTCTCGCGCCACCGAAAACCCGGCTCGTAGACGCCGGCCGTCAGGATCTCCACCGACAGGACGCCACTCAGCGTGCGGTGAGCGTTAGGGATGTCGGTGAGGACGGCCCACACGGTCGCGGGGTCGGCATTGATGTGGCGGGACAGATCGAGCTGCATGGGCGTCAGTCTAGTGACGCGCATTGCTGTAGTCCGCGTACCCGAGAGGCCGGGTTCGAAAATGCACAACGCCGGCATCCGTCCGAAGACGAATGCCGGCGTTGCGGTGTTGACGCCGAGGCTCAGGCCTCAGACGTCAACGGCTCAAATCAGGAGCCGATGCCCTCGAGGGCGCCGGAGAAGAGGCCGATCAGCTGGGCGGGGAGGCCAGCGAACAGGTCGACGACGTCGGAACCGGTGGTGACGACGCCCGTGGAGCCGGCAGCGATCTTATCAAGGAAGCCAGAGATCATGGTAGTGATCCTTTCGTTAAGCGGGGCGGCGCCGGGGTGCGCCGCCTCTCTCATGTTGCGGTCCGTGATGGACTCGTGAAGTACATCCCGAACTCGCCACCAAACGTTACGTTGCAACCCCAGATTTGCCACTCGGAAGGGCTGTCCCACAACGAGTTTGGGATATACGAACACTTATCATTCCTGTTCAAGGGGTGGCTATTTGGACAGATGTTATGTAGGTCACAAAAGCGAGATCGAGGCGCGGGTGTCGCTTGGCTCGTCGTTTTCGGTGGCCCGTCGGCTGGCGGGAGGCGGTGGTCGGCATGGGAGACCAGAGAAGTGATTCCAAGGCGACTCTCCTGTTCGCCGACTTTCAGGGCCAGGCGGAGTCCGGGGCCTCGGGAGGCGCTGGCGACGCCGTTGTCAATAGCCGCCCCGCTTCCCCTTCTCGGAGGTTTTCGCTCCTTCCTCTACACCAACGCCCCAGTTGCGCCGACTCGGGGCTCAGTCTCGCCTAGGACCAGACTGGGTATTGCCCAGCGCGTGACGATGTCGACCGCCCGCGGGGCTCGGCATCCCGGCCGAGAGCCTGCCCATCGCCTTACTCGGCGCCATCGGCCGCCAAGTGGGGGATCGTTGTCGGCGGCCTCGATAGGTGCCCATCCTTCCCTGGAGGAGAGTGGCTGGCGCGGCTGGACGAGGCCCGGGCGCTGGCCACTATCGTCGCGAACCTGGGCTTGGAGGGCAGGATGCCGGACGCGTAAAGCGCCGTCTACGACTGCGGCCTCACCCGCGAGAGGGACGTCACAAGCGCGGATTGCGCGACGCGACGGGGCTGTTTCGGCGAGAGGCGCCGGGCAGGGGCTGCACTGCGACGTCGGAAGGCGCTGGCTGACACCGTGCTTGACTGACGGTTCGATGACAAGGGCGCCTGGCGACGGGATGGGTGTGGAACATGCGGCGCTATCGGTGCGAGTCGTGCGCCACAGAATGTGGGCTACTCTATTCGTGCGGCGTGTAGTCCAACGCCTGCAACTACCTTGATGGGGCGGCGCGAGACGCCGCCAGTAGGTGAGCTACTTTCAAATGGACAGTGCCGACACCCACCCGAAGATGAGTGCCGGCGCTGTGATTTCCCGAGAGCTAGAGCCCGTCAGGCGAGGGGGCCGACCGGGCCTTCGGGCAGGAAGTCGAAGACGTTGTCGAGCGAGCCGACGACGGTCGCTCCGGTGATGTTGGCGGCAGCGGAGCCGGCGCCAACCAGGCCAAAGAAGAATCGAACGATATCGCCAACGATTTCACCGAGCATGGTGTTGTCCCTTCATTGAGGTGCGGCGCGTCTGTGCCGCTGGGGGGTGGGGGTGGTTCGTGATGAACCCAATATGTTCATCCCGAGCACACGGCGGAACGTTACACCCTGAGTGAGGCAATCTTAAGTAGATTTTGCGAACGCGACTGTGTGGACTCGGGTTAGTTCCGTATCGGTGCAGGTGGCGAGGCTTTTCGCGTCTTCGTGACTTGGGGCACAGTATTCTGTTTTCTTTAGAGTTTGCCTTGTGGGACTTGGTAGCCCGCTCGAGCTGCCCTCGTGGCGCACGCGCCTGCTGCCTTCGGACGTACCGCAGCTAACGATGGGCCGAACCGGCACGTGTTCTCTCTCGGGCTCGCGGTCTTACCCGACCTCGCCCCGAGGGCGCTGCCACCAACGATTTGCCCGACGCGGCAGCGCCGAGCGCCAAGTCGGACCTGGGCTGGCCAGTGATTTCGCGCTTGTCGGCGCCGTCCGAGGCCATTCGCGCCAGCTCGCCCGGTGTCTGCGTCCCATGGTCGCTACGTCGTGGGGCGGTTGCGTGCTCTGCCGTATCGGGTACGTTCTTGGCGGAGTAGCGGTATGGTGCTGTGTTATGCGGCCCATAGTCGAACGCCTGCAACTACGTTGATGGGGGGGCTGCTACGCGTGGGGCATGGGGGAGGTAGCATGAAATGCGCAACGCCAGCATCTGCCCGAAGGTAGATGCTGGCGCGGCGGGTTGTTGCCGAGCTGTCGCTCAGCGGTCAACGACTTGGCCCAAAGCTCACCAGATGTCGAAGATGTTGTCGAGCGAGCCGACGACGGTCCAACCGGTGATGTTGGCCGCAGCGGAGCCGGCGCCGACCAGGCCGTAGAAGAATCCAACGATATCGCCAACGATGTCACCGAGCATGGTGATGTCCTTTCCTCGAGTTGCGGCGCGTCTCGCCGCTTGGGGGTGCGGTCCGTGATGGACTCAACTTGTTCATCCCGAACACACGTCGGAACGTTACGCCCTTTGTAAGACAATTTTGAGAAGGATCTGCGAGCGGGTCTGTCTGAACTGCCTAGATTTCCGCGTCGCGGCAGGTCAGGCACGTCACGTCCAGGCCAAAGTGCCCTAGGTCACAATATGGTAACAGTTTTAACTTTGACCTCTTTCTTAACTTTGGACCCTTTGGTCTCTGTGATCTCGCATGCGTGATGCCGGAGAGGGTGGCAACTGCTACCGCTAGACACCTAGCGGGGGACAATGGCCGCATGACTGCGCACTCGCCTTCCTCTCCCGCGTCCGTCCCCCTGCCGGCCGGCTTCCGAGCCCACGCCGGCTCCGCGGGTCTGCGCGAGGAGGGGGATGACGTTGTCGTCGTCGTCAACGACGGCCCCGCCCCCGCCTCGTCGGCCGTCTTCACCCGGTCCCTCTTCGCCGGTCCCTCAGTCGTCCTCAGTCGCGCCAACGCGGCCTCCGGCCGCGCGCGGGGCCTCGTGGTGGTGGCCAAGAACGCCAACGTCGCCACCGGCGCGCAGGGCATGGCCAACGCGCGCGAGGTCCTCGACCGCGCCGCGGCGTCCGTCGGCGTGCCGCCCGAGGATCTGCTCATCGCCTCCACCGGCGTGATCGGCCGCCAGTACCCCATGGACCTGCTGCGCACCCACCTCGACGGGCTCGCCGGCGCCGAGTTCGGCTCCGACGCCCTGGATGTGGCCGCCGCCATGATGACCACCGACACCCACCCCAAGACCGCCGTGCGGGAAATGACGACGACGACGGGGTCCACCGCCCAGGTCGTGGGCGTGGCCAAGGGCGTCGGAATGGTCGAGCCCGACATGGCCACGATGATCGCCGTGATCTTCACCGACGCCGCCGTGGAACCGGGCGTGCTGGATGCCGCGTTCAGGGCCGCGGTGGACGACACCTTCAACTGCCTATCCGTCGACACGGACACCTCCACCTCCGACACCGCGATCGCGTTCGCCAGCGGCACAGCGGGTGAGGTGGCCGAGGACGAGCTCCGCGCGGCACTGAAGGCCGTGTGCCTGGACCTGACCCGGCAGCTCGCCCGCGACGGCGAGGGCGCCACCAAGCTGCTCACCGTCCAGGTGACCGGAGCGCGCGACCGCGACCAGGCCAAGCGAGTGGCCAAAGCGATCCTCAACTCGCCGCTGGTCAAGACCGCCGTGCACGGCGCCGACCCCAACTGGGGACGCGTCGCCATGGCGATCGGCAAATGCAGCGACGACACCGACATCGACCCAGAGCGCGTGACGATCGTCTTTGGCGACCTCGAGACCTACCCCGCCTTCCCCGGCGAGGCCGAGCTCGAGCGGCTCACCGAGATCATGCGGGCCGAGGAGGTCACCATCGCCGTGGACCTGGGCGTAACGGGCGGTGCCGCGGGTGGTGCTGACGGTGGTGGTGCTGCCGGTGGGGCCGCGGATGGGTCAGCGGGCGGCTCCTGCACCGTCTACGGCTGCGACCTCACCCGCGAGTACATCGCCATCAACGCGGACTACACGACGTGAGTGCCGTAAGCGGGTCGGCCGGTGTGGGTGAGGCTGGCGCCGGTGAGGGGTCTGCACTCTCCACCGTCGACCTCGAGGCGATCCGCGCCGTATTCGCCCGCCGCCTCTACGTCATGGACACCAAGCAATGGGACGGCTACGGGCCGTGCCACACCGAGGACGTGGTGAGCGAGTCCTGGGCGGCCGGCGGCGGTGAGTCGCAGGTGCAGGGACGGCAGGCGCTCACTGAGAAGATCCGCGACACCCTCGACGGCGCCGCGCCGGTCACCAGCGTCCACCACGGGCACACCCCGCTGATCGAGTACGCCGGGCCCCACCCGGAGACGGGCGAGCCGACCGCCACCGGAATCTGGGCCATGGAGGACCGGCTGTGGTGGAAGATCGACGGCCGCGAGCGCTGGCTGCACGGCTGGGGTCACTACCACGAGCGCTACCGCCGGGTGGGCGGCCAGTGGCTCATCTCGTACCGGCGGCTCGAGCGGATCCGCGTGGACACCGGCTGGTCACAGGCCTGAGAAGCCCCGCCCCGGCACGCGTTACTCCGCGCTCGGCCCCGCAGTTGCCGGACGTCGCCCGGCCCACCTCCGAAGTTGCAAGACATCGACCTACGATTGCACGACTTCTCGTTCGAAGATCGGGCAGATTTCGCCACTGCTGTCGTGCAACCGGGACGGGGTGTCTTGCAACCGCGGAGGTGGGACGGGATGTCTTGCAACTGCGTAGCTGCGGCGGCTCAGGCGGTGCCGTCGACCAGTTCGCGCTCGGCGCCCTCGTAGAGAGGGACGTATCCGTTCTTCTTGGTGAGCACATACACAGGCTCGTCGAAGACGCTGGTGTCGAAGGCCTGCTCGCGCAGTTCGGTCTTGCGGCTCTTGAACGTCGACGTGTGCTCGAGCTCGGCGGAGAGCCGGATGAACGCCGGTACCGCGTACGCCGGCAGGGACTTGCGCAACGCGTCGGCCATGGCCTGCCCGTCGAACTCGGCGCCGTCGTGCAGGCGGATCGCGGCCATGCCGGCCTTGCCGTCGGCACCGGTGACCGGCACGCCGTAGACCACGGCCTGGTCCACACCGGGCTGGGTGCCCACCGCGGCCTCGACCTCGGTGGTGGCCACGTTCTCGCCCTTCCAGCGGAACGTGTCGCCGAGCCGGTCGACGAACGAGGCGTGCTTGAGGCCCTGGTTCATCATGAGGTCGCCCGAGATGAACCAGGCGTCGCCGTCGGCAAACGCGTCGCGGACGATCTTCTTCTCGGTGGCCTCCGGGTCGGTGTACCCGTCGAAGGGCTGCGACGCCGAGATGCCACTGAGTAGCAGTCCGACACCACCCTTGCCGACCTTCGACAGCCGACCGTCAGCGCCGCGGCGGGGCTCGCCGGTCTCCGGGTCGTAGTCGACGATCGCGAAATCCATCGGGCAGTAACCGGTGGACCGCGGCACGTTGAACGCGTTGACAAAGGCGATGTTGCACTCGCTGGCCGCGTAGAACTCGCAGATCCGGTCAATGCCGAACCGCTCGGTGAACTGATCCCAGATCTCGGGGCGCAGGCCGTTGCCGGTCATCACGCGGATCGAGTGGTCTCGGTCGCCGGGGCCGGGCTCCTGGTTGAGCAGGTAGCGGCAGATCTCGCCGATGTAGATCGCGGCGGTCGCCCCGGAGGCACGCGCCTGATCCCAGAACTTGGAGGCGGAGAAGTGCTCCTCGATCGCCATGCAGGCGCCCGCGGCCAAGACGCAGCCGAGCCCCACCGTCAGGGCGTTGTTGTGGTACATCGGCAGCGGGCAGAGCAGGACGTCGTCCTTCTTCAACCGCACCCCGGACAGGCCGAAGCCGGCCAGGGCCCGGTTCCACCGGTAGTGCGACATCGTCGACGCCTTGGGCAGGCCCGTCGTGCCGGAGGTGAAGATGTAGTACGCGGTCTCGGTACCGACGGTCTGGGCGGCGTCCGGGAAATCGGTCTGACCCACCGAGTCCTCGAGCGCGGCGAGCTCGTCCTCGAGCCACGTCAGATCGGACATCGACTCCGGCCGGTCACCCGCGATGAGGCCGCGCTGCGGCAGGTCGACCGGCGAGCTGACCGCGATGAGCGTGCCGCTCCAGTCCTCACGCGGAATGGAGTTGACGGTCTCAGCGCACTCGGCGCCCGCCAGAACCACCTTCGACTCGATGATCTTCTGCGAGTGGTCGAGCACGTCGCCGCGCTGATGGTGGTTGAGCAGGCCCACCGACGCGCCGGCCTTGGCCGCGCCCAGGATCGCGAGCATCACCTCGGTGCGGTTGGTCATGCACACGCCCACCGTGTCGCCGCGGGTGACGCCGTGATTCTTGAGGACCGCCGCGACGCGGTTGGCGCGCAGGTTGGCCTCGCCGTAGGAGACCTCCGTGCCGAGGAAACGCAGGAACGGGGCGTCGGGCTGCGAGGCCGCCAGGGACTCGAACCGCGTGCCGATCGACACGTGGTCGCTCGGGCGGGAGGTCCGCACGATCCGCAGCCCGTTCAGCACCGACGGCAGGTCCGCGATGATCGACGGCAGCCCCTTGGCCAGGTCCATCGGGCTGAGCGTGCGGGCGCCTTCGACACCGCTGGTGGTCGCTGAGGTCTTGTCTGTCACGGCTGCTCCTCGGTGGCGGCGGGGCGGTGGGTGGACGTACCGATGGTGTCCGAATCGTCGTCGTCATCGACGGTCTTGTGGGGGTCTTTCGCGCCACCGGTTACGGCCTGGTCTCTGACGGGGTCGCCGGCGAGGCCGCGCCAGGCCAGGTCCACGACGACCCGGGCGGCCACCGACGTGGGCATGGCCCCGCGGGCGACGCGGTCGCCCACGGCCTCACCCGCGCCGACCAGCGCGGTGGCCACCACCTCGAGGTTCTCGCGGCTGCGCTCGTCACCCCAGTGCTGCTGCAGAACATCCGTGGTGAGATCGACCAGGCCCGAGCGGATCTTCTCGACCTGGCCCCGGAAGGCCGGCTCGGCGAAGGCCTGGCGGTAGACGACGTTCCACGAGTCGGGGTGCTCGTCGACGTACTCGAGGAACGACTGCACCACGCTCTCGAGGCGGCCGCGCGGACCGGAGCCGGCGAGCGCCGCGGCGGTGAGCTGGTCGATCAGCCGCCCGGACTCGCGGACCACGCAGGCCGTGAACAGCTCCTCCTTGGAGCCGTAATAGAGGTAGAGCATCGGCTTGGAGATCTTCGCGTCGCGCGCGATGGTGTCCATGGAGGCGGAGCGGTAGCCGAGATCGGCGAACACGCGGATCGCGGAGTCGAGCATCTGCTGCTCTCGGATAGCGCGTGGGATGCGCTTGGTCCCGGTCGACACAGGGCTCCTCCCGGCGGGTCGTGGGTGTGTTCTGCCACACTAACTTACCCGCCAGTAAGGACTCGTGGTCAGCGCTACCTACGAAATGGCGCGAAGCGGGGTGCTAGTCTTTCGGCGTCGGGGTGCCCCTGAGGTGCCCGCGGAACCGCATCTTTTTTCGTGAATCGCAGGGAGAACTCGATGAGCTTCGGCACCGGAGCGCTCGCCAGCGCAGTAGGCGGAATCGTCCTCGGCGGCATCGTCGCGTTCGGGCTCAACACCTCGATGGCCGAGAACACGATCCCCGAGGTGCCGCAGCCGCCCGCCGACCAGGCGCTGCTCGGCCAGGTCGAGTACGGCGCGCGCTAGCCGCCCGCCCCCTGTCGATCCTTCCTCCGGCCTAGGTGATCCGCGGGATCCGTCTCGGCGCCGGTGCGCGCGACGGCGTCGTCGCATTTCTCGCTTTTCTTCTCCTCGCCTGCCTGCAGGCCCCGGGGCAGATCGTCCCCGACACCAAATATGACCTGGTCGCTGACCCGGTCCGTTTCCTCGCCGGCGCCACCCATCTGTGGACCGGTATGTCCTTCGGCGGCCAGGTCCAGAACCAGGCCTATGGCTACCTGTTCCCGCAGGGGCCGTTCTTCGCGCTGTTCGACCTGGTGGGGATGCCCGCCTGGCTGACCCAACGCCTGTGGTGGGCGGTGCTGCTCACCGTGGCCTACGTGGGCGTGGTGCGCGTGGCGGCGGCGCTGCGGATCGGCACCCGCCAGACCCGCGCGGCCGCCGGGATCCTCTACGCGCTCGCCCCGCGCATGCTCGGCGACCTGGGCTCCATCTCCTCCGAGATCTGGCCCGTCGCGCTCGCGCCGTGGGTGCTGCTGCCGGTCATCCGGGTGCTGCAGGGCCGCATGTCGCCGCGCCGCGGCGGGGCGGGGGCGGCGCTCGCGCTGGCGCTGATGGGCGCGGTCAACGCCGTGGCCACCGCCGCCGCGTGCCTGCCGGCGATCCTGTGGTGGGTCATGCACCGCCCCGACCGCACGTGGGCGCGCCTGGCCGCGTGGTGGCTGCCGCTGTCCGCGGCGGTGTGCGTGTGGTGGGCGGTGCCGTTGGTGCTGCTCGGCCGCGTCTCGCCGCCGTTCCTCGACCACATCGAGTCCGCCGAGGTGACCACCCGCTGGTCCTCGGTGACGGAGGTGCTGCGCGGCGCCTCGACGTGGGTACCGTTCGTCTCCACCGACCGCATCGCGGGCGCCGCCCTCACCAGCGAGCCCGTATACGTGCTGGCCACCGGAGTGATCGCGGCCGTCGGCGTGGTGGGACTGCTGCGCCGGGGCATGCCCGCCCGCGGCCGGCTGCTGGTGATCGCCGCCGTGGGACTGGTCGCGATGGCCGCGCCGTGGGTGGGGCCCGCCGGCGGCGGCCTCGCCGAGACGGTGCGCGCGTTCCTCGACGGCTCCGGCGCCCCGCTGCGCAACGTCCACAAGTTCGAGCCGCTGCTGCGCCTGCCGATCGTGCTCGGCGTGGCGCATCTGCTCGCGCACCTGCTCGCCCGGGTCGGCGGGGACCGCCGGCAGGTGGCCGACACGCTGGCGCACCCCGAGCGCGACCGCTCCGTCGCGCTGGCGATGGTCGTGGTGCTGGCGGCGTCCGTCGCGGTGGCCCCGGCGTTGCTGGGCAAGCTCGCCCCGGTCGGCGCGCACGAGCAGGTGCCCGACTACTGGCCCGAGGCCGCGGCGTGGCTGTCGGAGAACGCGTCGGTGGCGGGGCCCGACGGTACCGATGACCCCGCCGGCACCACGCGCGCCCTCGTCGTGCCCGGCGCCTCCTTCGCGCGCCAGGTGTGGGGCGTGACCCGCGACGAGCCGCTCCAGCCGCTCGCCGACACCCCCTGGGCCGTCCGCGATTCGGTGCCGCTGCAGCCCGCCCCCGCGATCCGCGCCCTCGACGCCGTCCAGCGCCGCCTCGCCGACGGCCGCCCCGCGCCGGGCATGGCGGCCACGCTCGCCTCGCTGGGCATCGGGTACCTGGTGGTGCGCAACGACCTCGAGGGCACCGACGCCTCCGCCTCCGCCGCCCCGTGGCCCGCCCTGGTCCACCAGACGCTCGAGGGTTCGCCCGGCCTGGTGCGGGTCGCCGACTTCGGTGCGCCGGTCGGCGGCGCCCGCGCGCCCGAGGGGGACGACGACGCCGACGGAGACAGCGCCGACGGAGACAGCGCCGACGGAGACAGCGCCGACGGAGACAATGCCGACGACGACAACGCCGAGGGCGCCGAGCCCGTCGTCGTCCCGGATTCCGGGCTCCGGCCCGCGTATCCCGCGATCGAGATCTACCGCGTCGACTCCAGGCTGGGCTCCGACGCGACCGCCCCGGGCCCGCCGCGCTCGGCCACGGCGCCGTACACCGTGGAGGTCCGCGACCTGCCGGTGGTCGCGGGCGGCCCGGAGTCGCTCGCCGCGCTGGACGACCTCGGGGTCGGGAGCGACACGACCGGCTCCCCGGCCCGGGTGACGCGCCTGCTCGAGGCCGACGCGCTCGCCGCCGACGTGGGGCCCGGATCGGACCCGTTCCCGCGGCCGCGGCCGGTGAACTCGATCGGGCCGGTGCTCACCGATTCGCCGATGGACCGCGAGACCGACTTCGGTCGCCTCGACCACCACTCGTCCGCCGTGCGGGCCGAGGGCGATCCCCGCCGCAGCCGCGGCACGATCCCCGACTACGCGGCCAGCGTCGCGGACGAGCAGCCACCGCTGGCCCGGGCGCGCTGGTGGGATGCGCGGGTGACGGTGTCGTCGTCGGCGGCGGACTCCGCGCAGACCGGCCCGGTGCGCCCGTCGCATTCGGTGGCCGCGGCGGTCGACGGCGACCCGGACAGCACGTGGCGCTCCGGAGGCCTCGGCTCGGCGTTCGGCGAGTGGATGGAGATCGAGCTGCCCGAGCCCGTCGACCGCGCCGTGCTCGGGCTGACCGTGCCCGAGCCGACCGCCGGCGCCGCGCTGACGAGTCTGCAGGTGCGCACCGACACCGGCACCACCACCGTGTTCCCGTCACTCGGCGAGGAGACGACCATCGCGCTGCCGCCGGGCGAGACCGAGCGGGTCCGCGTCACGGCCACCGGCTTCGCCGACGGCGGTCGCGGCACCTACTTCGAGATCGCCGACATCGGGCTGACCACCGGCGGCGAGAACGTCCCCCTGCTGCGCACGATCACGCTGCCGGAGCGGCCCGGTCCTGCCAGCGGCGGGTCTGCCGCCGGTGATTCCGCGACCGATGACCCCGCGGCGGCCCCCTCCGGGTGGCTGCTGCGCCAGGAGCTGCCCGGCCGCTCGGACTGCGTCCACGGCGGCTCCCCGGTGGACGGGCTCGCCGGTGCCGAGGAAGAGACCGGCGCCGTCCGCTGCGCGCCCGAACTCTGGATCGAGGCCGAGGAACCCGGCCGGTTCGCCCGCCTGCTCGACGTCCCCGCCGACACCGCGGTCGTCCCGCAGCTGCTGGTCCGCCCCCGCTCCGGCCCGGCGCTCGACGACGTCCTGCGTGGCACGCCCGCCAGCCGCTTCCGGCAGGTCCGCGCCTTCGGGGACTCGGAGGTCACCGACCCCGCCGGCGGACCGAACGCGGCCGTCGACGGCGACCGCGCCACCAGCTGGCACGCCCCCGACGGGCCCTCGCCCACCCTCGAACTGCGCCTTCCCGGCCGGCACCTCGTCGGCTCGCTGCGCCTGTGGGCACCCCGAGCCGCGGCCCCCGCCGCTCCTGCGGTCGTGACGATCGACACCGGCGTGCAGCGCACGAGCATCGACCTGACCGAACTCGCCACAGAGGAGGACGGCTCCGTCGTCGTCGACCTTCCCCCCGACTACACCGACCGCGTCACGCTCCGCCTCGACACCACCGCCGACGTGCGCGACCCCAGTGGGGCGCCCGTGCCCGGCGGACTGGCCGAGGTCTGGGTGCAGGACGACACCGGCGCCCGCATCGGCGCGCTGCCCGCGGCAGACAGCGAGCCCGTGACCCTGACCTGCCAGGACGGGCCCCGGATCCACATCGGCGACCGGATCGTCGGCACGCGCATCAGCGCCTCGCGTCGCGACCTGCTCTCCGGCGCCGCCGTTCCGGCCGAGCTGTGCGACAGCCGCCCGGTCGAGCTCGCGGCGGGCGCGCAGGAGGTCTCGGTCGACCCCGGGGAGGCATTCACGGTGGACGCGGTGGGGCTCCGCGTCGCCCCCGGCAGCGAAGGCGGACCCACCGGCTCGGACGGCCCCGGTGGCGAGGGCGGACGCGGCGGCGAGGGCGCGGCTCGCGGCGCCGCGCCGCTCGGCGGCGGCCTCCAGGCCACGCGCGCCGTCGGCACGGTGGCCTGGGAGGACTCCCGCCGCGAGCTGTACGTGCCCGGCTCGGCGCGCGAGCGGGTGCTGGTCATCCCCGAATCGGTCACCCCGGCGTGGCAGGCGCGACTCGTGGCCGACGACGGCACCGAGCTCGCCGACCCGCGGCCCGTGACGATCGACGGCTGGAAGCAGGGCTGGGTCCTGCCTGCCGCCGACACCGGGATGACGCTCGTCCTCACCGTGCCGCTCGACCGCCCGTACCGGGCCGCGCTGCTGACCGGGCCCATCGCGCTGCTGCTGGTGCTCGTACTGTTCCTCGTGCGCGGGCAGCACGACCGTGCCGGGACACGGACGACCCCGCGGCGGGCCGGCGGCGCCGTGATCGTGGCCTCAACGGCGGTCTTCGGGTTCGTCGTGGCCGGGCCGGTGGGGCTCGCCCTGACCGCCGGTCTCACCGGTGCGGCACTGGTGGCCAGCAGATACCTGGGTGCGGGACGGGCGCGGCGATGGCTCGTCGTCGGCAGCGGGATCGGGATCGTCGCCGGCGCGGCGCTACTGGCGCGTGCCCCGTGGCCGGACCCACTCGGCTACGCCGGTGACGGCTGGGCGCCTCAGGTGGCGACGGTGTTCGGGCTGGTCTGCGCCGGGTTGGCGGCGGGCTGGCCGTCTGTGGGCGTGCCGTCGGTGGGGGCGTTGTCGTCGGACCAGTCTTCGGCTCCGTCGTCCCGGTCGTCGGCCCCGTCGTCGGACAGGCCGTCTGGCGCCGGCAGCGCGCCCGGGTCGCGGCGCGGCGACAACCAGCGGCGCGACGGCTCCTCCACCAGCGAGTAACTCACCGCGGCGATCACCGTCGACACCGCCGCGGTGAGCAACCAGATCTCGAGCATCCGCCCGGAGAACATCGGCACGAACGCGATCTGGAACGCGAAATGCAGCACCAGCACGTGCCACAGGAACACCCCGTACGACCAGCGGCCGAGCATCGTGACCGGCCCCGAACCCAGGACCGCGAAACGCTGACCCTCCGGCGCGAGCACGACCGGGGCGAGCAGGAAGAACGCCACCGCCGCGCCGAGCGCGGTGCGGGCCGCGAACTCCGGGCCGGACGGGTGGACGAACCCCTCGGTGAACCACTGCGGCACCGTCGAGGCGAGGAACGCGGCCGCCGCGAGCGCCCACCAGCCCCAGCGCGCGTGGCGGCGCCGGGCCAGGGCGGCCATACGGCCCTGTGGGGCGGCGGCCAGCTCGGCGAGAATCATGCCCGCCGCGAACCAGGAGGCGAAGGCCGGCGGCAGGATCTGGTCGTTGAGGCGCTCGGGCAACCCCAGCTCATACCAGGGCACGAGCGCCCACCCGAGGCTGAGCACCCCCACCCCGGCGATCACCGGGATCCGCCACCGCGCCGCCGCACCCCGCAGCCGGGCCAGCGCCCACCACAACAGCGGCAGCACTATATAGAAGGTCATCTCCACCGACAGGGACCACGCGTGCGTCAGCCCCTCGGCCAACGAGTCCGGGACGAACACCTGCGTGAGCGTCAGGTTGGCCGTCCAGGTCGTCAGCGGGCTGGAGGCGTTCTGCGGCAGGAGTAGGAATGCCGCCGCCACCAACAGGAGGTAGGCGGGCATGATCCGCACCAGACGCGAGCGCAGGTAGGTGCGGGCCGGGCGGGCGGTGCCGGGGGCGCCGGAGCGGGCGTGCAGGGCGTGGACGCGCCACAGCAAAAAGCCCGAGAGCGCGAAGAACACGGCCACCGACAGGTCCATGCGACCCCAGACCCGGTGGATCGCCGACCCGGTCGAGGAGGCGGTCTGGAAAGCGACATGGGTGGTGAGAACGGCGAAGGCGGCCATCGCGCGCAATCCCTCGAGCGCCGGGACGAACCCGCGGGCGGCCGGGAGAGTGCCGACTCGGTGGTCGGGGGTGCCGTTTGCGTTCTTCATCACTGTTAATCTTCTCCTGATGATGGTCCGGCCCGGGCGATCGCCCCGGTGAACCCCGGGCGGTGGGCGGACCGACGGCGATACTCCAGGAGGACAACCGATGGCACGTCAGAGCAGTTCCGCGGGACGGAGGTCGACTGTTCCCGCGCTGGTCCTGGTGGGGCTCGGGACCTTCCTGATCACTATCGCACTCGCGCTGGTGTTCTTCGTGGTGCCGGCGCAGAAGAAGACCCCGCTGGACATCAACTCCACGACGGTCACCGAGGTCTCGCCCGGTGCGGTGCTCGTGGGCCTGTCGCTGGCGACCAACACTCCGACCGAGCTCAACGCCGATCGCGAGGAGTGCCGCGTGCCGGACGCGGGCGGGGACGACGCGGCCGCCGAGGGCGCCGCCGGTGAGGGCGCTGCCGAGGGCGAGGACGTCGAGGCGGTCGGCGACGACGAGGCCGACGACTCCGAGGTCCAGCTCGCCGTGAGCTGCTTCATCGACAACGACGTCCCGCTGTACTCGCAGCGTCGCGTCACGGCCGTCGAGCCCTCGGACTCCGACGTGATCACCATGCAGGCCGCGCAGTCGCTGCTGCGTGAGGACCTGGCCGATGGTGGCGACAACGCCGCGCTGATCAACGCGACCGTCGACCGCATCACCCTCGACCGCGTCACGGCCATGCCGATCGACGAGGCCACCAGCACCATGCAGATCGTCGCCGCCGGTGGCGAGGAGTCCGCCCCCGTCGGCTTCGTCCGGGATGGCCTGCAGTACAAGTTCCCGTTCGACACCGAGCAGAAGTCGTACCCGTACTTCGACGCCAGCACCTTCACCACCAACCCGATCGAGTTCGTCGGCGAGACCACCGTCGGCGGTGTCGAGGCGTACGAGTTCCGTCAGAACCTGGGCCCCATCGACATGTGGTCCTCGATCCGCGACCACTTCGCCTCGATTTCCGAGGGCTACGACCCGGCCGTCGAGTCGGTCCTGGCCAGCTACCGCCGCGACGGCATGACCGCCGGCCAGTGGGGCCTCGAGGGCGACCCGGAGCGCGAGGTCGACATGCGTCGCTTCTACACCAACACCCGCACCATCTGGGTGAACCCGTCCACCGGCCAGATCGTTAACGGCTCCGAGGACATCTTCCAGTTCTTCGCCGAGGACCAGGCCGAGGCCGACGCCTTCTTCAACGACAAGACCGCAGTGGAAGAGGAGAGGGCCGAGCCGACCCGCACGGCCGTCCGTTTCCAGTCCGGCTGGAACGAGGAGACCCAGGAGATCACGCTGGCGGGTGCGCAGGACAGCGCCGACACCCTCAACACCTTCGGCCGCGTCGTGCCGATCATTCTGGGCATCCTGGGCGTGCTGTCGCTGATCGGCGGCATCGTGCTCGGTGCCCGCGGCGGTAGCGCCGGAAGCTCCCGCACCGCGGGCCGCAGGTCGGGCGCTTCGCGTCCCGCCGGGCGTGGCGGTTCTGCTGGTCCCGCCGGTACTGCTCCGGGCGGTGACGGCTCCGCCGGGCCCGCGGGTCCTGCTCCGGGCGGCTCCGGTCCTGCCGGGCCTGCTGGTCCTGCCGGACCCGGTCCGGACGCCCGCGCCTGATCTCCCGTTCGGGGCCGGGGCTGTAGTCGCCCGCAGTCCGGCCCCCGTCCGGTTGCCCCGGTCTGTTCGCCCGGCCCGCCGCGGCGGACACATCGACAAGAGCGTTCCGCACACACCGCCCGAGTAAGGGTGTGCGGAACGCTCTTCTCGTTGACTCCAACTCCGCCCCGCCGCCCCGCATCGATCCGTTGGCCAGCCCACCGGGGCGCAGACAGAAATCCGCCGGTCGAACTGCGATCTGCCGCCGGAGCTCCTGCGGCGGATCGCAGTTCGAGCGGCAGATCTGAGGGGTGGGACCTCAAGCGGGGTGATTGCTTAGGCGGGCCGGGCCCGAAACGCGCGCCAGCCGGCGACGACCGTGGTGACCACCACGACGACAAGCGTCGCCCCCAGAACCCCGGTCACGTCACGGGGCGCGAACCACACCACGACCGCCGTGAGCGCCAGCCCGCACCAGGCGATGCCGGCCTCGACGGTCCGATTCGTGGCAATGGTGGCCAGCAGGAACGCCTGCAGCACACTGAGCACCACGCCGAGCGCGGCGAAGGCCCAGAGCAGCCCGGCGACCGGCTGGTAGTCGGCGCCGACGAGAACCGGCACGAGCGGGGCGGCCACTGCGGCACCGAGCACCACCACCGCGCCGATCCCCAGCAGCACACCGACGGCGGAGCGGACAGCACCCCGGTGCCCTGCGGGGTCGGCCATGCGCGGGTAGAGCACGGTGCCGACGGCCTGGGGAAGCCAGAAGGCGGCCTTCGCGGCAACGGCTCCGAGCGCATATCGACCCGCGTCCTCGGGGGAGAGGAGGGCTCGGGCCATAAGCAGGTCAACCGAGGTCAGCGCCATCATCACCAGCTGGACCTGCCCGGCCGCGAGGACTGCGGCCACCCCGGGCGACAACGGCCCAGGTGACCTCGGCCCGGGCGACCCCGGCCCGGTCTCGTGACCGAGGAAGCCGTGGGAGTCGGACGAGCCGACGGAGCTTGTGAAGCGGGAGCCGGCCGCCACGATCCGGCCCGCCACCAGCCAGGCCGCCGCCACACCGACCGCCCCGGCCGCCAACGCCGGCCCGACTCCGCCGCCGGCCGCGAGCACGCCGACCGCCGGCACGACCTTCCCTGCGCCGGCCAGTGCCAACACCACGCCCAATGCGCGGAACCGTTCGGAGCCCTGGAGCAGGCCCTGCTCGGTCGCCAGAAGACACAGCACCGGGCCCGGCACCAGGGCTGCGGCGGTGGCGAGCACGGGCGTGTTCAACAGAAGCGACACCGGCACCACGGCCAGCGCCGCGACAAGCGTGACCAGCAACGCGACCCGTCGGCCGAGCGACCGCAACGCCTCGCTCGACACCCCGCGCACGAGCTCGCGCGCCACGACCGCCTGTAGCGCGAGCGACGGCACCGCCACCAGCAACTGCGCTGACAGCAGCGCGGCAAAGGCGCCGTAGCCCTCCGGCCCCAGCCAACGCGAGGCGGGCAGATGAAGCAGGTAGGCGGCGATGTTGGCGAGCATCGAGCCCGCCGTCACCGCTCCCGCGCCCGTCAGGAAGCGCCTGGTGGCGGAGTCGGGTGCCGCCGCGCGCTCCTGATGATCCACACGGGTGATCGTAGGCGGCTGCGCGGACCGCGCCCATCCGGTGGTGCGGCGGCCGGGCAGGCGCGAGGGCGGATGCCGCCCTGGCGACGTGATGGAATGTCCGCATGTCAGCCAGCGCCGGGGTCCGCAGTCGGGTCGGCGCGGCCGCGCTGACGGACGCCGGCATCGGACTGGTCGTGACGTCCCTACTGCTGGCGGGGCTCGCGCGCCCGGGCTTCCCGCTGCTTCGGGACTGGGTGGCCACCCCGAGCCCGCCACTGTCCGAAGCGGCTCTCGGGCTGGGAGAGTCGGCCGCGCGGGCGGTGCCACAGGACGTCGCGATGGTGTGGGCGAGCCGGGCTCTGGGCGCGGTCGGGCTGCCGGTCTGGCCGCTGACGGGCCTGCTCACGGCGATCTTCTGCGTGTGGCTCGCGGTCGCGGCGGGCGCCCTGGTCCGTCAGGTCGTGCCGGCGTGCGGCGGGGCAACCGGCGCGGACGCCGCAGGTTCGGCGGACGCTGCAGGTTCGGCGCGTGCAAAGGGTTCGGCGCGTGCCGCAGGCTCGGCGGTCTGGATCCGGCTGCCGGCGGTGGTGGGCGCGGTCTGGAATCCGTTCGTGGTGGAGCGGCTACTGCAGGGGCATTGGTCGCTGCTGGCAGGCGTCGCGGCCGTGATGACGATGCCGGTGCTCCTCGCTCGTGCGGACCCCCGAGCCTTACGCGCCCCGAATGGTGCAATCCGCGCGCGCAAGTCGGCGAAAAATGAGCATTCCGGGTGCGCACGTCGGGCGGGCCGCGGGGCCGGGGGAGGGCACGGTGGGCTGCGCGTCGCCGGGGCCTGCGCCGCGCTGGCGATCGCCGGTCTCACGCCCACCGGGTGGGTGCTTGCCGTCATCGCTGCGGCAGTGGCGTTGACCTGCGCGGACGTGTCGCCCGGCCGTCGGGCGTGGACCGGTGCGCGAGCCCGTGCGGCCGTGGCGCTCACGGTGACGGCAGTGGTCACCGCCCTGCCCTGGTTGCTGGCGACGGCCCTGGCCAGCGGTGCGGGACCGGCGGGCGGCGCCGGACCTGCAGGCGGCGTGGGGCCGGCCGGCGCCGCGGCGACAGGGGTGGCCGCGTTCGCCGCCCGCGCCGAGCCCGGCATCGGCACGCTCGGCTCGGTCGTCGCGCTGGGCGGAATCTGGAACTCGCAGGCGGTGCCGCCGTCGCGCGCGACGTGGTGGGCGGCTGTGGCGCTGGCGTTGCTCCTGCTGGTCTGGGTGTTGGCGGCGCGCGGCCTGTGGCGCTCCCGGCGCCTGCCGCCGGTGCGGGCGACGATCCCGACCGCGATCCTCACCTGGCTCTTGGTGGCGATCGCCGCGACCGGACCGGGCATCGCCGTGCTGGACGCGCTGGTCGGGGCGGTGCCGGCCGCGGGCCTGTTGCGGGACACGCAGAAATTCGTGGCACTCGCGCTGCCGGCGACGGTCCTCGCGCTGACGTTCGCAACCTGCGCCCTCGCTGCGCGCCTGCGTCCGATCGGCGCCGCCATCGCGGTGACGGCCATCGCGATCGCCGCGGTCCCGGACGCTCCCCGCGCTCTGTGGGACCAGCTGCGGCCGGTCACCTTCGGCCCCGGCTGGGCGGAGGTGGCCGCGATCGTCGACGGCCAGCCCGGCGACCTGCTGGTCCTGCCGGCCGGCTCGTTCCGTTCGACGCCACTGTGGGCGGACGGTCGTGCAGTCCTTGACCCGGCGCCGCGCTTGCTCGACACTCGCGTGCTGGTTCCGGGCGACCTCGTGGTCGGCGGCGCGGGTCAGGCAGCGGTATCTGGTGAGGGAGATCGCGCGCGCCGGGCCACCGAGGCGCTCATGCGTGGGGAGGACGCACAGGTCCTGGCATCGATGGGCATCCGTTGGGTGCTCGACGAGCGCACGTCCGCCGGCCCCCGCGGCGAGTCGGCGCAGACCCTGACCGCGGGGGATGCTCCCCGAGAAACCTCGACGACAACAACCTTCTCCAACCCCGAACTCACCCTCTACGAGCTGCCGCCGCCGGCCGGGGCGACTCTGCCAGACTCAGCGGGCCTGCCAACGGAGGCGAGTGCCGGCGAGATCGCATCGACCTGGGAGAACGCCCTGTCCGAGGCGTCCGCAGACCCGGCCTCGGGGGCCGCCCGCGGGGCGGTGCTCGCGGCGCACGCACTGTGGCTGATCGTGCTTGCCGCCTCGCTCGCGCTGGCGACGGGTCGCGCCCGGGCGGGTCGGGTCGTCCGCAACAGCTGACGCCGCAATGGGTGCCTACACGGCGGCGGCAAACCACGGTGGGGGCTGCTCGGATCCCGCACATGCAGCATTCGACGTCGACCGCGATCGCTCAATGTCGACGCGGGCCGCGTTACCGGCTCTTCCCAGATGAGGGTGTAGGTCGGCCGGGCGCGTCGGTCCGCAGATAGACGTCGAGATCTCCCGACGATGGAGGTTCTTACGCCATCCATCCGAAAGACCTCGACGTGTCCGACGCTACCCCGCCGGCCGGCTTCGGCCGCCCTGACCTGACAGCCTTCGCGTCTTATCCCAATCGACTCTGATCGGGTCTGCTGATCCTCTCGACGAGAACGCAGCGACATCACAGCCACCCAACCCCGACCGTCCGGGAAGCCGGGACACGTCACAGGGCCTGTGCTGCGGGCGTGTCGAGTGGGTCGTCCAGGGGCGACGCAGGAGCGTCGACGCGACGTGCTGAGAGGTGGTTCCAGTCGAGCACTAGCACACCGGCTACAGGCATGGCGATAGGTCAGGAACGGCGTCGCTCCCTACGCAGGAGGGAGCGCAGAGTCTCGGCGTTCGCGTAGCCGACCCGTAGCGCGATCTCGGCGGAGGTGAGGTCCGTGGTTGCTGAGAGGTGCCGAGCTCGTTCGATGCGAAGCCGTTGGACGAAGCCGAGCGGAGTGAGGTTGAGCGCCGCACGGACTCGTCGTTCGAGGGTGCGCCGGCTGGTGCCGAGCGACTGCGCGACGAAGGCGACGTTGAACGGTTCGTCCAGGCGGGCGCGCACGAAGCGTTCGAACTCGACGACGATCGGGTCCTCGTGCCGGAGATGTTCGTAGGCGACGAAGGCCGCCTGCGACGGGCGCTCGTCGATGATGAGGAGCTTGGCGACATGTTGGGCCAGGTCGGGGCTGATCGATCGCACGAGTGAGAGCGCGAGGTCGATGTGGGCGAACGCGGCGCCGGCGGTGACGAGGTTCCCGTCGACCACGACCATGGTGTCGAGATCGAGGGCGACGGTCGGATAGCGCTTCAGGAACTCCGGCCCCAGGAACCAGCTGGTCGTCGCCCGCCGATGATGCATCCGTCCGGTCTCGGCGACAGCGAACACGCCGGTGCACGCCGCGGCGATCCGGGTGGTCGCCTCGTCGAGGCGCCCGAGCGAGGCGATGACCGAACGAGCATCTCGGCTCTGGAGGGCGTCGTTGGTAGCGGCGGCCGTAAGGGTTCCAAGCGCAGGGACGACGACCACGTCGAACTCTGCGGACTCCGACAGTGGGTGGTCCACCGACAGGGTCATCGATGCCGTCGTGGTCACTCGCCGTTTCGGTCCGAGGATGGCGAGATTGATCGGGTCGATCCGCGGGTCGACATCGCGGCGGGCTCCGTCGGCCACCCGCACGATGTCGATGATCGACGCGATAGCCGAACCGAAGCAGCCGTCGATCGCGATCAGTCCGATACGCATGACGTAAACAATAGCAATACTGCCGTATACGCCACTTCCCACCGGCCCTCGCTCGTCATACGCTGAACTCGTCCCACGAAGAACCCCGATTTCAAGGAGAGTCCCTCATGGCCACACCCGCAACACTTCCGTATGCCTTCGTCGCCAAGATCGTCGCGGCCGATGGACAGCACGACGCGCTCGCCGATCTGCTCGCCGGCGCTGTCGCACTCGCCAACGAAGAAGAAGGAACGATTGTCTGGTTCGCGGTCAGGACCCACGCCGACACCTTCTGGATCTTCGATGCATTCCCCGACGAGGCCGCTCGCGACGCCCACGCCA
>NZ_JBSHMJ010000047.1:0-20801 GCF_053645265.1 Dietzia sp. NPDC055343
TGTGGTGGCGGCCGCCCCCCCATCGGGGGGGTGGCCCGCCCGCGACTCCTGGTACTGACCCCACCCCCGACTCCGCCGCGGGGCCGGGCAACACGCAAATGATGCCCGGCCCCTCTGCGTGCGCTCATCCGTCCCGGAGCGGGGCTTCAGGCTGTAGCCGCGCGCCGGCGCGGTGGCGCGGTGGCCGGCGTCCGCCGGTCTGCGCCCGGCAGACACCTCCCCCTGGGGCGGGGTGCGGCCAAATGACTCGTGCCCACCAGGCCCCGACTCCCCGCGTGGGTGGGTCGGAATCTGATGGGCACGTGCGCGCCCCGTCGGCAGCGAGCCGCCGGGCCGGGCGCGGGTGGTGTCAGAAGCGGGCGTGTGAGCCCTCGAGGATGACGCGCGGGGCGTCGGCGTCGTCGCCGGACTTCTCGACGTGGCCGATCACCCAGTTCTCCACGTGGCGGGCCGTCAGCACGGCCTGTGCGCGGTCCACGTCCTCGGCGGGCAGGACCGCCACCATGCCGACGCCCATGTTGAAGGTGCGCTCCATCTCGGCCTGCTCGACGCGGCCGTGGTGGGCGATCGTGCCGAACACGGGAGGCACGGGCCAGCGCCCGCGGTCGAGGCTGGCGACGAGCCCGCGCGGCATGACGCGGGCCAGGTTTTCGGCCAGGCCTCCGCCGGTGACGTGGCTGAACACGCGCACGTCGGTCTCCGCGATGAGGCTGAGGCAGTCGAGCGCGTAGATGCGGGTCGGCTCGAGGAGCTCCTCGCCCAGGGTGCGGCCGAACTCCTCGACGTGGCCCTCCAGCGGCAGACGGGCCAGGTCGAGCAGCACGTGGCGGGCCAGCGAGTAACCGTTCGAGTGCAGCCCCGACGAGGCCATGCCGACGATCACGTCGCCGGGCTTGACGTTGTCCGCCTGGAGGATCTCGTCGGCCTCGACGATGCCCACGCCGGTGGCCGAGATGTCGTACTCGCCCGGGGCCATGAGGCCAGGGTGCTCGGCGGTCTCGCCACCCAGCAGGGCGCAGCCGGCGCGGACACAGCCCTCGGCGATCCCCTCGACGATACCGGCGACGTGCTCGGGCACGACCTTGCCGATCGCGATGTAGTCCTGCAGGAACAGCGGCTCGGCACCGCAGACCACCAGGTCGTCCACGACCATGGCCACCAGGTCGATACCGACGGTGTTGTGGACGTCCATCGCCTGGGCGACGGCGATCTTGGTGCCGACACCGTCCGTGGAGGAGGCCAGCAGCGGCTGACGGTAGGTGTTCTTCAGCGAGAACAGCCCCGCGAAACCTCCGAGACCACCCATCACCTCCGGCCGGGTCGCTCGCTTGGCGTGGGGAGCGAACATCTCGACTGCGCGCTCACCGGCGTCGATGTCGACACCGGCGGCGGCATACGACGCGCCCGTGGGGAGGTGAGAGTTCTCGGTCATGTGTTTCTCCTCGTGGGCCCCTTCTCGGGTGCCCGGTCAGGGTCGGCGGACGACGTCCAGGCTGTCGTTCGGGGCCGGGAGCCGGAAGTCGTGGGGCCCGGTGGCCGGGGATCCGGTGGCCAGGGACGTGCTCTCGGGCTCGTCCTCGACCTCCGCGGCGAGCGCACGCACGGCGGCGCTCATGGGTGAGTCGTCCGGCAGCGCGATCGGGTAGTGGCCGTCGAAGCAGGCGGCGCACAGCTCGTCGCGCGGCTGCCCGCTGGCCTCGATCATCCCGTCCACGGAGACGTAGCCGAGGCTGTCGGCGCCGATGGCCCGACGGACGCCCTCGAGCATGCCGTCGGTGACGTCCACCCCGTTGGCGATGAGCTCGGCCGGGCTGGCGAAGTCGATGCCGTAGAAGCACGGCCACCGCACCGGCGGCGACGCGATCCGCACGTGCACCTCGGCCGCGCCCGCCTCGCGGAGCATCCGGATCAGCGCGCGCTGCGTGTTCCCGCGGACGATCGAGTCGTCCACCACCACGAGCTTGCGCCCGCGGATCACCTCGCGCAGAGGGTTGAGCTTGAGCCGGATACCCAGCTGGCGGATGGTCTGGCTGGGCTGGATGAACGTGCGCCCGACGTAGGCGTTCTTGGTCAGACCCTGCCCGAACGGGATGCCGGAGCCCTGGGCGTATCCGACCGCGGCCGGCGTCCCGGACTCGGGCACCGGGATCACCAGGTCGGCCTCGACCGGGTGCTCGGCGGCCAGGCGACGTCCGATCTCCACCCGCGCCGAGTTGACTGATCGCTCGTTGATCCACGAGTCGGGCCGGGCCAGGTACACGTACTCGAACACACACGTTTTGGGCGTGGCCTCGGCGATCCGGCGGGAGCGCACCCCGTCGCCGTCGATCGCGATGAGCTCACCCGGCTCGATGTCGCGGACGAAGGAGGCGCCCACGATGTCCAGTGCGGAGGTCTCCGATGCCACCACCCAGCCGCGCTCCAGCCGGCCGAGCACCAGCGGCCGCACACCGTGCGGGTCGCGGGCCGCGTACAGGGTGTGCTCGTCGGCGAACGTCAGGCAGTAGGCGCCACGCAGACGGGGCAGCAGCCGCGCGGCCGCCTCCTCCAGCCCACCGTCGTACGCCTCGTGCGCCAGCAGTGTGGTGACGATGTCCGAGTCGGAATGTGCACTGTCCGCGGAGTAACCACGGATGCCGAGCGACTCGGCGTGCCGCTTGAGTTCGACGGTGTTGACCAGGTTGCCGTTGTGGCCGAGCACCACCGAGCCGCCGTCGACCGTGGGCCGGAACATCGGCTGGGCGTTGTCCCAGGTGGCCGCACCGGTCGTCGAGTAACGACAGTGGCCCACCGCGATGTGGCCGTGCATCGACTCGAGGGTCTTCTCGTCGAACACCTGGCTGACCAGGCCGAGATCTTTGTAGACCAGCACCTGCTCGCCGTCGGCCACGGCGATACCGGCGGCCTCCTGACCCCGGTGCTGCAGCGCGTACAGGCCGTAATAGGTGAGCTTGGCGACGTCCTCGCCCGGGGCCCACACACCGAAGACACCGCACTCCTCGACGGGGCCGATGCGCTCGGTGTCGATCGGTAGGCCGGTCGGGCCGGGCGCGGACGGATCCGGCAGGCCCAGCCCCACGGCGGCGCTACGGCCACCGGTGCGGCGGAGTGACCCGGTCGGTGCCGGACGTGTTGACGAACTCTCCACCTGCTGGCGCTCCCTCACGGCTTCAGGGCATTCCCGCCCGGGCGACCCCCGACGGTTCCGCCCAAGTCTACGTACACCGACCCCGCTCCCCCCAAGTCCCCGGCGCACTTCGCTCCCCCGACGCCCCCGGAGCCCGCCGGTGAGACCTCCGTTTCCGAGGGTCAGTTACTTCACGCCGTCCGCACGACGGGCAACCCCGCAGCTACCGCGGACGCGCGCGTCCCCGACGCACGGACCCGACCCGAGTCCACGGCCGCGTCCCAGTCGAGACGGCCGGTCGCGAGCAGAAGCCACGTGCGCGCGTCGGTCTCCACCACGTTGGGCGGACTGCCACGCGTGTGCCGCGGCCCCTCCACGCACTGCGCGGCGGCGAACGGCGGCACACGGACCTCCACCGCATGCCCGGGAAGCTCGGCCGCGAGAATGCCGACCGTCCCCCGGACGGCAGCCGCGAGAGCCGAACGACCGGGCGTGGGCACGGCCGCGGTGTCACCGGAGGCGGCGGCGTCGTCGTCGAGCCACTCGCGGACCGCCTCGACGGCCGCGCGCACCTGCGCGGCATCGGGGGCGCGGCTCACTCCGGGGCCCCGCTCCGCTCGCCGAGTCGGTGCTCCCGCCGGTCCCGCGCGGTGCGGCGACTCCACGTCCGGGTGGCCGCGCTGGTCAACAACAGCATGATGAGCACGTTAACCGCCAGCGCGGGGTAGCCGCCCAGGAAGGTGTCGGTCTCGGCCTCCGTGGTCAGGCGCCCGTACTCGGTGGAGACCGTGCTGACCGCGGCCATCGCCAGCAGCCACACGCGCGGCCGGGCGTACCCCAGATAGGTCAGCACCGCCAGCACGCCCATCGCGCCGTAGACCGCCCCGATGAACACCGCCAGCGCGATCATCGCCGGCACCACCTCGGACTGCTCCAGGCCCGCGAACTCGTCGAGGTCCACGCCGTCGACCAGGTCGCGGATCGCGAGGATCAACAGGATCACGACGGACGCCGCGACCAGCGCGACTGCGGCGGTCAACGCGGCCGGCCGGGGCAGGTGGCCGGGGTCGGGCGGGGTGTCGTCGGCGGGCCGGTCGGCGTCCCCCGAGGCCACGCCGCCCTCGGCCTGCGGATCGTCGTAACCGCGCGCGGCGCGCACCACCTCGGCTGGCAGCTCGGCCGCCGAGGCCTCCGCCACCTCGACCGCGCCCAGGTCGATCACCGGCAGGTCGCCGTCGGTGTGGATCTGGTCGCCGCCCCCGTTGCGGTGGTGGTAGCCGGTGGAGAAGTTCTCCAGTACGCGCACCGTCGACTCGGGCACGTTGTAGAGGATCGAGTCGACGATGTAGTCGCGTTCCACGTCGATGTCGGCGTCGATCTTGTGCGTGACCTGCAGCGTGAACAGCGACAACCCCACCGCGCGGTCATACGTGCCGGCGCCGAGCCACTGGACGCGGTGCCCGCCCGGCAGCAGCCATCCGTCGGGGCAGCGCCAGAACCGCACGTGGTGACGCTGCGCGGCGTTGCCCTCGACCTCCTGCTGGTAGGCCAGGCACTGTCGGCGCCCGAAGAGCCGCAGCGGGCTCACCGGCGCGGCCGGGTAGGACCGCCGGAACACCGAGGAGGCGATGATCCCCCACGAGGAGCGGAGCGTGATGTCGTCGGCCAGCACCCAGCCGCAGGCGGTCATGGCCTGGTGGATCTGGCGGGTGGTGCCGTCGACCGCGAGGTTGACCGGGTCGCCCAGCAGTCCGTCCGAGGTGCGGGTCCGCGCGATGAAGTAGCCCGGCACGTAGACCGACGTCAGCAGCGTCTGCAGCCGCGGCAGCACCAGGTACGCGACCAGCAGCCAGAACGGCACCAGCAGAGTCACGCTCCACCAGGTCCGGTGCCAGGCGTCGTCCATCAGCCGCCACGCCAGCCACACCGCCGCCACCGTGGCGAAGATGAAGTACACCGTGTCGACCAGCTGGCCGGGCAGCGGCCGCCGTACCGCGTCGTCGCGGATCTTGGACGGCAGGCTCACGTACACCGGCGGCGAGGTGGGTCGGGACGTGAGGACACGGCTCCCGGACCGGGGCGTCACGCCGCTCGGCGGGGCTGCAGGCGGGGCGGCCTGCGGCGCGGCCGGTGGCTGGGCCGGTGGCGCGGCCGACCCCGCGCGCTCACTGGTGGACATGGCTCGACGATAGTCCGCGGTCCACGCCCGGGACATCTCGATCGCTGCGAGACTGACCTCGTGCCCGCGTCCGCCCCCTCCCCCGAGCCGGCCCCTGTGCCGACCCCCGTGCCGACCCCTGCGCCGACCCCCGCGAGCAGGCCGCGCGCCCACGAGGACCACCTCCGCGCGCTGGGCCTGCCGATGATGATCGCCCCGTCCGCGCGGCTTCGCGACCTCCTGCCCCGCTGCGCCGGGTTCGCCGCCGGGCTCGCGGTATTCGGTACGGCCGTCGCCGCGCTCGACCGCTCCAACGATCTGGCCGTCGCGTTCCTCGACGAGTTCGGCATCGACGACGACCCCACCCGGCCCGACCTGTTCGCCGCCTCGGAGCCGATCATCGAACTCCTCGCTCTGGCGATCGCGCTCGCGGTGGCCGCCCCCGTCCTGGGATGGCTCACGGGGAAGGTCGCCCGGCGCGTTCCCCGGGCGACCGCCTTCGCGGTCGGGCTCGGGTCGCTGCTGGCCCTCGTCGTCGTCCCCGTCGTCGTCTTCTCCTCCCAGGACGGCCCCACCCTCGGCGACACCCTCCTCGCCGCCGCGCTGGTCCTGGTCGGCACCTACGCGGGCGTGGGGTCGCTGGTGCGCTGGTCCGCGCGGCGCGTCCGGCGCGAGCTCGGCACGATGGGGCCGATGGTGGCGCGCGTGCTGCCGATCCTCATGCTGGCGGTGCTGTTCCTGTTCTTCAGCGCGGAGATCTGGCAGGTGATGGTGGCGCTGTCGTGGCCGCGCACGTTCGCGGTCATCGGTGTGATGGTCGCGTTGACCGTCCTCCTGGTGGGGATCACCACGCGCGACGACATCCGGCACGAGCTGCAGCAGTGGTCCACCGACACCCCGCTGCGTCCGGCCGAGCGCGTCAACGTGCTGATCGTGCCGGTGCTGGCGACCCTCATCCAGGCGGCGCTGTTCGCGGCGCTCGTGTTCGCGTTCTTCGTCTTCCTGGGGTGGATCGCGGTCCCGGAGGCCACCGAGGCGCGCTGGACGGCCGGGGCCGGCGACAACCCCGACGGCCTGCTGCTCGGTCTGCCGTTCTCCGTCACGCTGGTGCGCGTGGCGTTGACGCTGGCGGCGTTCTCCGCGCTCAACCTGGCCGCCGCGGCGGCGTCCGACCCGGCGCACCACACGCGGTTCGTGCGGCCGATGATCGACGAGGTGGTGCGGGGCCTCGACGCGCGCGAGGCCTACCGTGCGGCCCGGCTCAGGTCCGCGGCGCGCGGCGGTGCGGCGCCGAGGCGGGGAGACGAGCGACGACGACAACGCCGTCCACGCGGTTGACCCCCACCGGGCGGCCGGGCGCCCTCACGGGGCGCGCCACTCGCGCCTGCGCACCAACACGGTCGTGGCCAGCGTGCCGAGCACGACCAGCGCGGCCACGCCCAGCGCGCCGACCCCGATATACACCTGTAGCAGCGCGCCCAGGACGCCACCGATGACGAGCGCCGACCACAACGCGACCTGCTGCCGGTACGGCGCCCAGGATCCACCGAACAGTGCGTCGACCAGCCGGTGGGCGGACTTGACCACCGCTCCCGTCATATAGGTGACCCCGAGTGAGACCTCGCCGCGGGTATGGAACACCGAGTTCATGGACCCCATCGCCGCGGCGACCACCGCGATCCCCACGGGCACGGCGAGGAGCGCGGCCGAGGTGGTCAGTTGCAGAGCCAGGGCGATGAGCAGGAGCGCCGAGACGAGGGTCAGCACGGCCGGGCGATCGTCGAGGTTGCGGCGGCGGGTGACCAGCGCCCCGCCAACCGCGCCGAGGAAGAACGACACGAGCACCACCGCGGCGATGCCCGCGCCCCCGAGATCGCCCTCGGCGAGGCCCACCACCATGCGGGTGGAGTTGCCGCTCATGAACGACACGAAGAAGCCGCCGACCTCGAGGAAGCCGACGGCGTCGACGAACCCCGCGGTGCCGGCGAGCACCACGGCGAGCGTCTTCTCCCGCCTGCGCAGATTCAGCACAGCGCCGCCCCCTTCACAGGTTCCGACCCGGCCCCGGCCCGGGTCCGGCTCAGACTCCGGCCCGGCGAGGCCGGGTCAGACCTGGTCGACGCCGAACAGCGCCGGCAGGGTCCCCTCGTGCGCGGCGCGCAACTCGTCGGTGCTCAGGGAGAACTGGTCCTGCACCTCGAAGGTGCCCGAGTCGGTGTCGGTGACGCCGATACGGGTGTGCGGGATGTTCTGCGCGGTGAGCATCTGCTGGAAGCGGATTTCCTCGCCGCGGGGCACCGAGACGATCACACGACCGGACGACTCGGAGAACAGCCACACGAACGGGTCGGCGTCCGCGGGCAGCACGACCCGCAGTCCGCACTCCCCCGCCAGCGCCGACTCGACGAGCGCCTGGGCGAGCCCGCCCTCGGACAGGTCGTGGGCACTGGAGATGAGCCCGTCCTTGGAGGCGGTGGCCAGGATGCGCGCGAGCGTGGCCTCCCAGGTGAGGTCGACCTTCGGGGGCATGCCGCCGAGGTGGCCGTGCGCGACCTGCGACCAGATCGACCCGTCCAGCTCGTCGCGGGTCTCACCCAGCAGGTAGACGCTCTCGCCGGGGGTCTCGCCGAACGCGGTCGGCGTGCGGCGGGCCACGTCGTCGATCACGCCGAGGACACCCACGACGGGGGTCGGCAGGATCGGTGTGGTGCCGGTCTGGTTGTAGAACGAGACGTTGCCGCCGGTGACCGGGATGCCGAGCTCGGCACAGCCGTCGGCCAGCCCGTGAACGGCCTCCCGGAACTGCCACATCACGCCCGGGTCCTCGGGGGAACCGAAGTTGAGGCAGTTGGTGACGGCCACCGGACTCGCGCCGGTGACCGCCACGTTGCGGTAGGCCTCCGCCAGCGCCAACTGCGCGCCGGTGTACGGGTCGAGCTGGGTGTAGCGGCCGGAAGCGTCGGTTGACAGCGCGATGCCGCGACCGGACTCCTCGTCGATCCGCAGGACGCCGCCGTCGGCGTTCTCCGCGAGGATCGTGTTGCCGCGCACGTAGCGGTCGTACTGATCGGTGATGAAGTCACGCGAGCACAGTGCCGGGCTGGCGACCATGTTGAGCAGGGTCTGGCGGAGCTCCTCGCCGGTGGCCGGCCGTGTGAGTTTCGCCGTCGTGTCGGCCTGCAGCGCGTCCTGGGCCGACGGGCGCTCGACGGGCCGCTCGTAGACCGGGCCCTCGTCGGCGATGGTCTCCGGCGGGGCGTCCAGAACGGTCTCACCCTTGAACTCGATGGTCAGGCGGTCGCCGTCCGTGACCTCGCCGATGTCGCTGGCCAGCACGTCCCAGCGGCGGCACACCTCCATGAACGCCTCGACGTTCTCCGGCGCCACCACGGCGCACATGCGCTCCTGCGACTCACTCGACAGGATCTCGGCCGCGGTCATGCCCTCGGCGCGCAGCGGGACGTTGTCCAGCACGATGTGCATGCCGCCGTCACCGGCCGCAGCCAACTCGGACGTGGCGCAGGCCAGGCCGGCGCCGCCGAGGTCCTGGATGCCCACCACGAGCTTCTCGCGGTACAGCTCGAGGCAGCACTCGATGAGCACCTTCTCCGCGAACGGGTCGCCCACCTGCACGCTGGGCAGCTTGCGGGGCTTGACCGGGTCGCCGTTGTCGTCCACGTCGAAGCTCTCCGACGCGAGGACCGAGACGCCACCGATGCCGTCGAGGCCGGTGCGGGCACCGAACAGGATGATGCGGTTGCCGGTGCCGGACGCGAACGCCAGGTGCAGGTCCTCGACCCGCATGACGCCGGCGCACAGCGCGTTGACGAGCGGATTGCCGGCGTAGGACTTGTCGAAGACCGTCTCGCCGCCGATGTTGGGCAGGCCCAGGCAGTTGCCGTAGCCACCGATGCCCGCGACCACACCGGGGAGGACGCGGTGCGTGTCGTCCGCATCCGCCGGGCCGAAACGCAGCTGGTCCATCACGGCGACCGGGCGCGCGCCCATCGCCATGATGTCGCGGACGATGCCGCCGACGCCGGTCGCGGCGCCCTGGTACGGCTCGATGTACGAGGGGCTGTTGTGCGACTCGACCTTGAATGTCACGGCCCAGCCGTCGCCGATATCCACCACACCGGCGTTCTCGCCGATACCCGCGAGCATCGAGGAGCGCATCTCGTCCGTGGTGGTCTCACCGAAGTAGCGCAAATGCACCTTCGACGACTTGTAGGAGCAGTGCTCCGACCACATGACGGAGTACACGGCAAGCTCTGCGTCCGTGGGGCGCCGGCCGAGGATCTCCCTGATGCGGGCGTACTCGTCCTCCTTGAGACCGAGCTCGGCCCAGGGCTGCTCCAGGTCGGGGGTGGCTGCGGCGTTCGCGGTGGAATCGACAGGAGTGGTCACGCGGCAGAGTCTAGTCGGCTTTCCCGGGCCGGCGAATCCACGCCCGCCTCGGGGCTGCCGGTGCCGCTACGACGAGAGGACCTCGAACGTCAGGCCACCGCGCTCGACCCGCCCCAGCAGGGCGTCTCCCATCGCCTGCGCGGTGGTGAGCTGCCCCGACAGCGCCGGCAGATCGTCGAATGCCAGGCACAGACCGGACTCGGCGAGCATCATCGACGTCTCGGTGTATCCGGGGTCGCCGCCGGAGACCCGCGTGACGACCCGACGGCCGCCCGCCAGCGCGACGAACGTGACGTCGAACGAGGACCGGGCACGGCGCGACTCGCTCGGCCCGGCGCCCCGCTCGATCCGGCGGAGGATCTGCGAACGGATGGGCCCGACCTGCGAGCCGAGCGCCACCGCGCCGACCCCGACCATTCCGGCGACGGCCGTGACCGGCGAGCCGACGGAGGCGTAGTGCGAGTAGGTGAAGTCCGGGCCGTAGCTGTCCAGCGCGGCGGCGGAACGCAGGACTATCTGCGGGTCGATCGTGGGCAGCGGCACCAGGAAACGGTCCAGCACCTCGTCGCGGTGGGGCTTGCCCTGGATCGACTTGATCCGACGGCCGGGCACCTTACCCTCCTTCTGGCGTCGCTGCTTTGCAGCCTTGGCCGCCTCCCGCAGGCGGGCGAACTGTCCGATCGCCGAGTGGAAGGTGCCGCCCGAGAACTGCGCGTCGGCGTGGACCGCCCCGTAGACCACCGCGGGCACGTCCTCCGGAACCTGCTTCATCGTGTAAAAGACGCCGAGGTCGTGCGGGACGGAGTCGAATCCGCAGGCGTGGACGATGCGGGCGCCGGAGGCCTTTGCCGCGTCGTTGTAGGTGAGGTACATGCGGTCGACGAACTCGGGCTCGCCGGTCAGGTCCACGTAGTCGGTGCCCGCTTCAGCGCACGCGGCCACCAGGGGCTCGCCGTGCGCGAGGTACGGCCCCACCGTCGTGATGATCACGCGTGTCGACCGCGCCATCTCGGCGAGCGAGGCCGGGTCGTCGGTGTCGGCCACCACGACGCCGGGAGCGGGCACCTCCGGCGACTGTGCGGCCAACTGCGCGACCACCGCATCGAGCTTGGTGCGGTTGCGCCCGGCGACGGCCCACGAGCCACCCTCGGGCATGTTCCGCAGCAGGTACTCGGCCACCAGGCCGCCGGTGAACCCGGTCGCGCCGTACAACACGATGTCGAAAGGGCGGTCGGCCTTAGCTGGTGAGGCGGGCTGGGACGCCGGCTGAGACGTGGGCTGGCTGGTGGAATCGCTCATCCTACGGTTCTACCGCATCCGGCAGGTCTGGACCGCGCGCCTCGACGCCACGCGCCGCCCGTCCCGCCCCGCGCCTGCCGCTTACGCGTCCTGTTTGCCCGCTTCCGAGCCAGTCGCGCGCCCCGAATAGCCCATTCAGGACGCGTGACGCAAGCAGCACGCCGGCCGCGGGCCGCGGGTTGGGCAATGCGAGCGCGTGCATCATCTGCGCGACCATGACGGCTCACCGGGTGCCCGGAGCTGCCGGCCCGGCGTGCATGTGATCCGCGTCACGAATAAACGAATGTTGATTCACCGACAAGGCATTAAGGCACGCTTATTGCGCACGTGCGGCCACCCGGGCCGCCGGCGCTCGCCCTCCGAGCCTGCTCGGAGCGCCTACATCAAGGAGTCCCCCATGGACCTCACCGGTTCCATTTCCGAAGCCACTGTCCCCTTGAGCATCGAGCTTTTCGGCAGTGCCGATGCCACCGGCTCGTCCGCCATCGACACCCTCGTCGGCGCCGCATTCCTCCTTCCGAACCTGCTCCTGGGCTTCATCGGTGGGCTCGGTGGCGACCTCGGCAGCACCGGAAGTACCGGCCTGCTCCCGGTCATCCCGGGCTTCCCGGGCGGCGCCGCCTAACAGCCCTACCCGCCGGCGATTCCAGATCACCGCGCGCATGAATAGAGCCCACCAGGGAATTCCCTGGTGGGCTCTATTCATGACGGAACCGCGACAGCGCGGGCCAGCGGCCGCCGCCGGATCAAGCCGCGCCGACTACGCCCTGACGACCGAATCCAGCACCGACAGAAACAGGCCCAGCCCGTCGTCGGACGGCCCGGTCAGCGCGTCGATCGCGTGCTCGGGGTGCGGCATGAGCCCCACCACGCGCCCGTTCTCGGAGGCGATTCCGGCGATGTTGTTGGTGGAGCCGTTGGGCGCCTCGCCCGCGAAGCGGAACACGACGCGCCCGTCTCCCTCGAGCTGCTCGATGGTCTCCGCGGAGGCCATGTAGCGACCCTCACCGGACTTGAGCGGGATGAGGATCTCGGCGCCGGAGTCGTAGCGTGAGGTCCAGGCGGTGTCGGAGTTCTCGACGCGCAGCCACTCGTCGCGGCAAATGAAGTGCATGTCGCGGTTACGGCCCAGCGCGCCGGGCAGCAGGCCGGCCTCGCAGAGGATCTGGAAGCCGTTGCAGATGCCGAGCACGGGCATACCGCCCTGCGCCGCGGAGATGACCTCGCCCATGACGGGGGCCATCGAGGCGATCGCGCCGCAGCGCAGGTAGTCGCCGTAGGAGAACCCGCCGGGGACCACCACGGCGTCGACGCCCTTCAGGTCGGCGTCGGCGTGCCAGAGGGAGACGGCCTCGGCGCCGGAGCGGGTCACGGCGCGTGTGGCGTCGACATCGTCGAGGGTGCCGGGGAAGGTGATGACCCCGATCCGGGCGGTCACGCCAGAACCTCGGCGCGGACGACCTTCCAGTCCTCGATCACGGTGTTGGCGAGCAGCGACGAGGCGATCTCCTCGAGCTCCGCATCGGTCACATCCTGGGACACCTCGAGCTCGAACCGCTTGCCCTGTCGCACGTCGGTGACACCACCGTGGCCGAGGCGACCCAGCGCGCGGTGGATGGCCTGACCCTGCGGATCGAGGATCTCGGCCTTGGGCATGACTTCGACGACAACTCGGGCCACGGTGGGAACTCCTCGTTCGGGCTGGTACTCGGCATGGTCCCGGACGAACCGGGGCTCGCCGATGATCCTACCCGTCGGCGCCCTCTCCTCCGAACGCGTCAGGCGGCGCCCGCCAGCGCGACGGGCGACCACTCGTAGCGGGCGAGGCGGGCGTCGTACTTGTCGACCACCAGGTCGACGGCGTCGAGCAGCGCCTGGCGGGGTGCGCTGCGGTGCAACTGCTTGGCCGAGACGTTGAGCCGGACGAGGCCCCCGGATGCGGCGGTGCGCCCCGCGGCGGCGACGAGCGCCCGGCACCACCAGCCGTCGGCGACGAACCCCTCCCCGATCGACAGCGCGCGGCCCCGGTCCGTGGAACCGCGGACGAGGTCGTGGATGCCGCCCAGGTCGGCGCAGACGCGGAAGCCGACGGCGGGCAGCGCCTGGAGACAGCCCGGGGAGGCGTTCCAACGCGGCGGCGCGAAGGCCCGTGTCCGCAGACCCAGGTCGGCCATGAGCCGGTCTGCGGCGGTGAGCCGCACGGTGGCCTCCGCGGGCCCGATGGAGGCGAATTCGGGGCGGCGGATCCTGGTGGCGGCGTCGTCGTAACCGCCGAGCACGATCGCATCCCCCTGCTGTCGGCGGTGCCGCAGCCAGTCCTGGGTACCCCGGTCGTCGGCGAGCCGGTACTCGTGGCCGCGCCGCGGCGCGACGAGGAGCGAGACCGGCACGGACCGGCGCTCCAGCTCGCCGACCAGGTCGACGGCACCGTCGAGCGTGGAGTCACGGAGGCCGGAGAGGGAGACGACAAGGCGCGGTGTCATGGCCGCATGGTGACAGTCCGGGATGACGGGACGACGACGACGAGGTGTACGTCCGATGACCGGGCCGATCACGCGGGCCGACGCCCGGCCTCGCATCCGCGCCCATCTGCGGGAGTGCCGGGCCGGCGGCAGGTCAGCTCAGATCGGGAGCTGCTCCTCGATGGCGTCGACCAGTTCCGGCGCGCCGGGCTCGACCTTGGGCCGGAAGCGGCCCACGACCTCCCCCTCGGGCGAGACGAGGAACTTCTCGAAGTTCCACTGCACGTCGCCCGCCTCGCCATCGGCGTCCGCGACCTTGGTCAGCTCGGCGTACAGCGGGTGCCGGGCGTCGCCGTTGACGTCGACCTTGGCCGAGAGCGGGAAGGTGATCCCGTACTTACCGGAGGTGAAGTCCTTGATGGCGGCCTCGTCGCCCGGCTCCTGCCCCATGAACTGGTTGCACGGGAAGCCGAGGACGAAGAAGCCCCGGTCCTGAAAATCGTCGGCGAGTTCCTGCAGCCCCTCGTACTGCGGGGTGAGGCCGCACTCGCTGGCCACGTTGACCACGAGGACCGCGTGGCCCGCGTAGTCGGCCATGGAGGCCTGCCCCCCGTCGATGGTGGTGAATTCGATGTCCTGGACGTTCGCGGTACTCATGTGACCCAGCCTACTCGGAACGACCTATTGACAAATCGTTGTGTTTTCCCAACACTTGGTTCCATGAGTCCAGTGCGACGGGGAGAGAAGCTCCCCATCTTCAACAGGATCGCCGTGCTGCGTGCGGAACACAGACTGAGCCGCGCAGCACTCGCCGAGCAGATCTCGGTGAACCCACAGACCGTGGGCGCACTGGAGCGCGGCGACCACTACCCGAGCCTCGACCTCGCCTTTCGCATCTGCGAGGTGTTCGACCTCCCGGTCGAGGCCGTGTTCTCCCGCGAGGAGTTCCGCCCGATGTCCGCAGAGATGTACCGCCGCGACCGAGAGGACTCGTGATGACCACGCACACTCCCGACAACCCGACCTCCGACAGCCCGTCCCCCGACACCCTGACCGCCGCGGAGCGGCGGTACGAGAAGAACCTGGAGCGCACCGAGGTGAGCCTGCCCGGCTGGCGGAATGCGGCCCGCCGGCGGCTCCTCGTCCGTCTCAACTGGGCGAGCCTGGGCATCATGGCCGCGATCGCGGTGGCCGGCTACTTCTGGTTCCCGATCATCCTGGCCTGGCTGCCCATGACCGTGGTGATCTGCACCGTCTGGACGATGCTCAGGGTGACGATCGACTCCAAGGACACCGCGCCCGCCCGCTACCTGGACGAGTTCGAGACGGCCACCCTGCTCGAGGCCCGGTCCCGGGCGCTCAACCTGGTGACGGGCGGTCTATTCGCGATCTCGCTCATCCTGATCTTCGGCTCGAGCCTGGAGCTCGGGGACGGCCACCGTCTGGCCTACATGATGGGCGGGCTCAGCATCATCCTGTTCCTCGCCGGGGCTGTCATCCCCGCCGCCGCGATGGCCCGCACCATGAACGACGACGAGGTGACCGGGCGGGGCTAGCCGGCGGTCGCGGTGCGGACCGTCCAGGCGTACTCGAACGCGATCTGGCGCCAGCGCTCGTAGCGACCGGAGACGCCACCGTGACCGGCGCTCATCTCGCAACGCAGCAACACGGGCCTGTCGGTCGAGTTGGCCGAGGTCGACACCTCACGCAGCTTGGCCACCCACTTGGCCGGCTCGACGTAGAGCACGCGGGTGTCGTTCAGCGAGGTCACCGCGAGGATCGCCGGGTAGTCCTTGGCCTCGATGTTCTCGTACGGGGAGTAGGAGGCCATGTAGTCGTAGACCTCCTCGGAGTGCAGCGGGTCGCCCCACTCATCCCACTCGATCACCGTGAGCGGCAGCTCGGGCATGAGGATCGAGGTGAGCGGATCCACGAACGGCACGACGGCCTGGATACCCGCGAACAGCTCCGGCGCGAGGTTGGCCACAGCACCCACGAGTAGTCCGCCGGCGCTCCCGCCCTCCGCGACCAGACGGTCCGGGGCCGTGAGCCCCGAGTCGATCAGGTGCCGGGCGCACGCGATGAAGTCGGTGAACGTGTTGCGCTTGACCAGCGTCTTTCCGTCCTCGTACCAGAGACGGCCCATCTCGCCGCCGCCCCGGACATGGGCCACGGCGTACGCCATGCCGCGGTCCAGCAGCGACAACCGCGCGACGGAGAACGAGGGGTCCATGCTCGACTCGTACGAGCCGTACCCGTACAACAATGTCGGCACCTGCTCGCCGGCATCGATTCGGGCGGCCGTGTCGACTGACATGACCAACGAGATCGGCACCCGGGTACCGTCTTCGGCGGTCGCCCAGTCGCGACGCTGCACGTACCCGGCCGGATCGTAGCCGCCCAGCACCTCCTGCTCGCGCAGCAGCGTCCGCTCCCCCGAGACCGGGTCCAGCGAGTACACCCGGCCCGGCGTGACGAAGGAGCCGAATCCGAACCGCAGTACCGGGGTCCGCCACTCGGCGTTCGCGCCCGGCCCGGAGGTGAACAACTCCTCGTCGAACTCGACCGGCTCGAAATCGCCGTAGGACTGCGCGCCGTCGGTCGATCCGGGATCGAGCAGCATCATCGCGAACCGGGGCAGCGCCGCCTCGCGGTAGCCGAGCACCAGGAACCGCTCGAAGGCGTCCACGCCCTCGACGCGGACGTCGTCGCGGTGCGGCACCAGCGTTCGCAGCTCGGTGAAACTCCCCTCCACCGGCCCGGCCGGCGCCTCGACGATCGTCGAGTTGGGCGCCCCGGCGTTGTGCGTGATCAGGAAGCGGTTCTGCCCACCGACCACGGCGTGCTCGACGTCGTACTCCACGCCCACTTCGCGCGGCCGGACGCACCAGAACTCGCCGGCGGGGTCGGCGGAGTCCAGGCACCATACCTCGGTGGTGATCTTGGAACCCACCGCTATCTGCAGGTACTTCTCGCTACGGGTCTCGCCCACACCGATCCAATAGGACTCGTCGGGCTCGTGGAACACCTTGTCGTCGTCGTCACGGGTCGTCCCCAGGCGGTGACGCCACACCGTATCGGGACGCCACGCCTCGTCCACGGTCACGTAGAAGACATAGTTCCCGTCCCGCGACCAGGTCACCCCCGCGGCGATGCCGGAGATCTCCTCCTCCGGCGCGGTGACCTCAGGATCCAGCGCCCGGAAGCGGAGGGTGTAGCGCTCGTCGCCCTCGGTGTCGGTCGCCCAGGCGAGCATGCGGCCGTCGTGGCTGACCGAGAAGGCGCCGAGCGCGAAGTACTCGTGCCCCTCCGCCTCGACGTTTCCGTCCATCAACAGCTGTTCTCCGGGCAGCTCTACACCTGGAGAGACCTCTGGCGGGACCCAGCCCGCGGGGTCTGACATGTCCGCGGCGAACTCGTCGGCCACAGGCACCCGGCAGTGCTGCGCATAGGACCTGCCCTCGATGGTGCGCGAGAAGTACCACCAGCTGCCGGAGCGTACCGGGACCGACATATCGGTCTCCTTGACGCGGGACCGGATCTCCTCGTAGACCTCGTCCTCGAGAGGCTTGAGGTCCGCTGTCATGGCGTCGGTGTAGGCGTTCTCGGCCTCGAGGTAGGCGCGCGTGTCGGGGGCGTCCTTGTCGCGCATCCACTCGTAGTCGTCGACGAAGACGCGCCCGTGGTGCTCGCGGTGGTGCGGGCGGCGCTCGGCGACCGGAGGGGTGGGCGCGGCAGCGTTCGGCGAGATGTCCGAGGTGCTCATGCGTCGCCCCCGATCCAGTCGGCGAACGACAGGCCCGAGATGCGCTCGTAGGCCTCGATGTAGCGTGCGCGCGTCGCCTCCACCACCTCCGCGGGAAGTGGCGGCGGGGGCGTGTCCGAGGCCTTGTCCCAGCCCGAGTCGGGGCCGGTGAGCCAATTACGCACGTACTGCTTGTCGAAGCTCGGCTGGACGCGGCCCGCCTCATAGGTGTCGGCGGGCCAGTAGCGCGAGGAATCCGGTGTCAGCACCTCGTCGGCCAGGATCAGCTCACCGCCCGAGAGCCCGAACTCGAACTTGGTGTCGGCCAGCAGGACGCCGCGCGCGGCCGCCATCTCGGCTGCCCGGGAGTAGACGTCCAGGGTGGCGGTACGTAGTCGATCGGCCAGCTCGGCGCCGACGATGTCGGTGAGCTGGGAGAACGAGATGTTCTCGTCGTGGTCGCCCACCGCGGCCTTGGTGGCGGGCGTGAAGATCGGCTCCGGCAGGCGGCTGGCCTCGACCAACCCGTCCGGCAGCTCGATTCCGCACACCGTGCCCGACTCGCGGTACTCGACCATGCCGGAGCCGGTCAGGTACCCACGGGCGACGCACTCGGCCTGCACCATGTCGAGTCGACGCACGACCATCGACCGCCCGAGCAACTCGGCGGGAATCCGCTCGTCGTCCAACGGCCCGGCCAGATGATTGGGCACGTCGAGCGCGTCGAAAAAGTAGGCGCTCATCGCCGTGAGCACGCGGCCCTTGTCCGGGATCGGCGTGGCCAGCACGTGGTCGTACGCGGAGATCCGGTCCGTGGCCACCATGAGCAGGGTCTCGGCGTCGATCTCATAGAGTTCGCGGACCTTGCCGGCGGCGAGATGGCGATAGGAGGAGAGCTCAGGTCGCATGACGGCCAGCGTAGCCGTCGCGCCTCTCCGTGCTCCGTCCGGCGAGGGGCATCAGCCCAGGCGCGCGTCGAGCCACGCCCCCAACGCCTCGTACGCCTCGTCGGCGCACAGGTCGTTGAACAACTCGTGCTTGCCGCCCTCGAACTCGCGGTAGGTGATCTCGGGACGGGGGTCGTGGTCTGAGCCGGCGAGCTGGGTGAAACGACGCGCACCGGCCGGGGCCGTGATCGGGTCCGCGGAGCCGTTGAGGATCAGCGTGGGCACCCGCAGCGCGCGCGACCGCTCGATCAGTCGGGCACCCCCGGCCAGCAACGTCCCCGCGGACAGCGCCGGGACACCCCCGTGGAGGACCAGCGGGTCGGAGTTGTAGTCCACCACGTACTCGGGCACACGCGAGATGTCGTTCGCATCGAGCTTCTCCACCGGCAGGAACGGCAGCAGCCGCGCGATGACGGGCGCGATGGCCTTCAGCACGGCGGGGGTGGTCTCGCCCACGAGGAGCCCGGGCGAGGACAGGATCAGTCCCTTGAGATCCCACGGCCGCCGCAGCGCGGATTCCCCGGCGACCTGACCGCCCAGCGAATGGCCCATGAGCAGACGCGGGAGCGTGTCGGCGCCGGCACCCTCATCTGAGCGGCTCCACTGCGCCACCGCGTCACGGACCGCCAGGTTGTCCTCGATATGGGTTTCCATCGCGACCCTGAACCGCGGCCCCGGAGCGGCGCCGTGACCCCGCAGATCGTAGGTCGCCACGGTGACGCCCCGGGACAGGAGGAAGTCGACCGTTCGTCCGTATCGGCCGGAATGCTCTCCGAAACCGTGGACCAGCACGAGCACGGCCCGGGGGGCCTCTGCGTGATGCAGGGTGACCTGCAGGCCACCGGTACCGGGAACAGGGAGAAGACTCTGGCGCATGTGCGCCACACTATCGCCGCTGACGAACCGATGACACGAGATCACCGCGACCGTGGCGACCCGGGACCCGGGCCCGCGGGCGAACTCGTCGTCGTCGTCACCAACGGCGCCGCCGGGGGCCCGCGCTACAGGATCGCGCCGGGCGCGTACCCCGCGGCCTCCGGATAGCGGGCGACGAGCGCGTCGATCCGGGCCACCACGGCGTCGACCTGGTCGCCGGCGACGCCCACGAACGCCGCGCGGTCGGCCAGCGCCTCGTCGAGCGCCGCGCGGTCGAGCGGCAGTCGGTCATCGGCGGCGAGACGGTCGAGCAGGTCGGGCTCACGCCCCTCCTCGCGCATCGCCAGCGCCACGGCGACCGCGTTCTCCTTGATCGCCTCATGCGCGACCTCCCGGCCGACTCCCGCGCGGACCGCGGCCATGAGGACCTTGGTTGTGGCGAGGAACGGCAGGTAGCGCTGGAGCTCCTTGTCGATCACGGCGGGATACGCGCCGAACTCGTCCAGCACCGTCAGGAAGGTCTCGAACATGCCGTCCAGCGCGAAGAAGGCGTCCGGCAGCGCCACGCGGCGGACCACCGAGCAGAAGACGTCGCCCTCGTTCCACTGCGCACCGGCGAGCTCCGCGACCATCGAGCCGTACCCGCGCAGGACCACCTGCAGGCCGCCAACCCGCTCACAGGACCGGGTGTTCATCTTGTGCGGCATCGCCGACGAGCCGACCTGACCCGGCTGGAAGCCCTCGGTGACCAGCTCGTGGCCGGCCATCAGGCGAATGGTCTGCGAAAGCGACGACGGGCCGGCGCCCAGCTGCACCAGCGCCGAGACGACCTCATGGTCCAGCGAGCGCGGGTATACCTGGCCGACCGAATCGAAAGTCCGCGAGAAGCCGAGGTGGGCGGCGACGCGCTGCTCGAGCTCGGCCATCCGAGAGGCGTCACCGTCGAGCAGATCGAGCATGTCCTGCGCGGTGCCCATGGGGCCCTTGATGCCCCGCAGCGGATAGCGCTCGAGGAGCGACTCGACCCGCTCGAGCGCGACGAGCATCTCGTCCGCGGCGGAGGCGAAACGCTTGCCGAGTGTGGTGGCCTGGGCGGCGACGTTGTGGCTACGACCGGCCATGACCGTGTCGCGGTGGGCGGCGGCGTGCTCGGCCAGGCGGCGCACGATGGCCACCGTGCGATCGCGCATCAGCTCGAGCGAACGCACAACCTGGAGCTGTTCGACGTTCTCCGTGAGGTCGCGGCTCGTCATGCCCTTGTGGATGTGCTCGTGGCCGGCGAGGGCGTTGAACTCCTCGATCCGCGCCTTGACGTCGTGACGGGTGACTCGCTCGCGCTCGGCGATCGATGCCAGATCCACCTGGTCGATCACCGCCTCGTACGACCGGATCACCCCGTCGGGGACGTCGATCCCCAGGTCACGCTGGGCGCGGAGCACCGCGATCCACAGCTGGCGCTCGAGCACGATCTTGTACTCTGCGGACCACAGGGTGGCCAGGTCGGTACTCGCGTAGCGCGAGGCGAGGACGTTGGAGATGCGGGGCTTGGCGGTCACGGGGCCGATTCTCTCACGATCCACCGACACCTCCGCCACTCCGCCGACCGGGCGGACTTGTCCAATGTAATTGCTCGAACACCCTTGCGACATACCGCCGTACCCGATACTGTAGAACACACATTCGATGTAGGTGCGAAGCGGGATGGGATGGAGGTGGGGGCTGATGGAGAGGGATGACGACGACAAGGCGGGCCCGCCGACTTCGCCCACCGGTCCGGCCG
>NZ_JBSHMJ010000048.1:0-20655 GCF_053645265.1 Dietzia sp. NPDC055343
GGCTCTCGAGCAACGACGGAGAACGCGTGGGCCCGGCGGGGCCGCCGACGCTGTCGGCGCATCTCGGACCGTGCCCACGCGCTGAAGTTGCTCGGCGACGGAGCATCGCGCCGACGACGAACCCGGGCGGGCCGGATCGGCCAATGAACGGTATCGCCAGGCCGCAGCGGCGGTGTCGGCTCCAGCCGGTAACGGGCCGCGATCTCTGGGTCCGCGAAAGCGCGGAAACCCGCGTGAAAGTAGGGAGATCCCAGCAGCGCATCGGCGGTCGCAGGGGCCAGGTCCACGGTGATGTGCTGCGACGCCATGCCCTAACCCTATTCACACGTTCGGCAGCATCCGGGGTTGCGAAACGGAACTCACTTTCAAGCGCCGTACACGCCCTCTCCTCGCGTCCCGTGAACCAGCTCGCCGGCAGCGGTGATCCCTCGCAACGACCGCCCGGAGAACCAGACGACGTCGTCGGGGGTCACGGCAACTGAGGGGGCTGGGGTGGCGGTGAGAACGATTGCTGCGGGTTCGAGGTCGTCATTCAGCCGGACGAGTAGTCCCTGGCGGAACTCACCTCGTGGGCCGAGGTCGCCGAGCATCCCTCGGAGCTGCCACGGGTCTGTGGCCTCTGGATCGCGGAGTTCCAGGGCAATGAGATCTGCACGCAAAGTCAGCCACATACCTGTGGCGGTCGGACCGGCGGCGCGGGGACTATACGGGAGCCGGTGGACGGTCCCTCGCTCCAAGGACTCGGTGAGCCGCAGAAGAAGGTCGGCACATTGCACGTGGAAGCCGTCCCGGCTGCGCTACACGGCGGTCGGGGGCACTGGCAGGCCAAACGACTCGCCTACCGTCCATCCGCCAGCTCGATGCAGTGCCAGTCGATAGCGCAGTGGCTGGTCGTCTCGGATCCAGTGTTCGCCGGTGCTGACGTTGTCGTCGTCGTCATCTCTTGGTTCTCTTCCCACCACCACCAGTCCCCCGTCCGCGCGGGCGAGGGGCCCACCGAGCCGATCTCGGGAGGGAGCGCGATCGGGTCATCCTCGCCATGCGCGGTGAATCGCCGGAGGGGATTGCCAGAGGTCACCAGGTGGTTTCCGATAGTCACCGCGGAGCCCCACCGCACGGTGCCGAGGTCGTGCAGGCGTGCCGGGGCGCCAGCGGAGGCCTCCACCGACCAGAGTTTGTGCTGACGCTCGATCCAGAGCCCGCCCGGCCCGGCATGCGGCGTGACGGTGTCCGAGTGGGAGCCGACCGGCAGGGGAAGGAGATGATCCTCCGACTGCTCCGGGCGCGAGCCGGATCGATTCTGCAGGATCGGGCGAAAACGGTCACCGATCCAGAGGTCGTCGCCGGCAACGGACAGCTCACCGGGCTCGAACGCACTTCGCACTCGTGGGGGTTCAGCCGCGTCGAGGTCCAGGTCGAGGGCTACGGCGATGGCAGGCGCGGGGCCCTCCGCGTTGTGTTGGACCATGTGTCGAGCAAAGCCGTTGGGGCACGCAGGCTCGCTAGATGTACTGATCGGGGACGTTGATCAATCGTGAGAAGGGCGGCTGGTTGCCACAGGCCGTGTGCGGACGATGCTGGTTGTAGTGGTGGAGCCAACCGGCGAGGGCGTCGCGGCGTTCCTGCTCGCTGCGGTAGCAGCGCGCATACGCCCACCCATCGGCCATCGTGCGATGGAACCGCTCCACCTTCCCGTTGGTCTGTGGCCGGTACGGGCGTGTCCGCTTCGGCGCGATCGAGAGCGTCTCGCAGGCGTGGCGCCACAGGTGCGATCGGTAGGCGCTGCCGTTGTCGGACAGGACCCGCTCGATGATGACCCCTCGGTTGGCGAACCAGTCCACGGCTCGGTGCAGGACACCAGCGGCGGTGATTGCGGTTTCGTCCTCGTGGACCTCGGTGTACACGACGCGGGAGTGGTCGTCGATGACGGAGTGGACGAATGCGTATCCCTGGCTGAGCCCAAACGATGGGTGCAGTCGGCCGTACAGCGTCGGTCAACTCTCCGCATGAAATCCCGGCTGTCGCGCATAGTCCTGCTGGCGTTGATCGAGGACCATGCGGATCTGGTCGGCGGCGCCTTCGCCGAGTACCAGCCGGAGGGGTCCTTCTTCCGCAGCCACGTGGGCAAGGATCGACTCGGCGATGGCCTCCGGAGACGAGCCGCCTCCGGTGGCCCCCGGCTCGCTGGGCCACGGCACGACGGAGGTTCCGAAGAGTCGCTGACGTAGCTCGTCGTAATCGGGAATCGGGGCACTGAACTGCATCCCCGAGGTTGCCCACCGGGTGTCCATAGCGCCGATCTCGACGAGCGTGGCTCGCACGCCCGTGGAGCTGACCTCGCCTGCCAAGGACTCGGTGAAGGCTTCAAGACCCCACTTCGCGGCGTTGTAGAGACCGAGCATCGGCATGGCGCCGACCCCGCCGGTCGAGGAGATCTGCACGATGTGGCCCCTGCCCTGAACGCGCATCAGCGGGAGCGCCGCCTGTGTGAGCCAAAGGGGCCCCAAGAGATCGACATCAAGGATCGCCCTCGCTTGCTCCTCGCTGACTTCCTCGACGGCGCCAACGAGGCCGTAGCCCGCGTTATTCACCAGGACGTCGAGACGACCTGTGACCTCGTGAGCTTCCTCGACGGCTTGCCGGCACTCACCCCGATCGGCCGGGTCCAGCCGTAACACGGTCAGATACGGGTCCTGTACAGGCAGCACACCGTGGCGGCTCGTGGCCACGACTCGATAGCCTGCGGCCAGTACCCGCTGAGTCAATGAAAGCCCGAGACCGCTGCTCGCGCCGGTGATAAACCAGGTGTCCGTTGTAGTCATGGACCCATTCAATCACCAAACGAGACGCACCGTCTCGTTTCTATACTGAAGGTATGGCTCGCCCTACCACCGCCGCGCGTGTGTTTGCCGCCGTCCTGCACCTCGCCGATCGTGGCGGCCCGAGCGCCCTAACCATGGAAGGTATCGCCACCGAGGCTGGTGTCGGCAAGCAAACGCTGTACCGCACATGGCCCTCGATCCATGCACTCCTGTTCGACGCCCTGGCAGCAGAATCGGCTGCGGCGGAACCCCTCGTGAGCCACCCGGACCTGTTTGAGGCCCTGAAAGCAACCAGCACCGAGCTCGGGTCAGAACCGCGAGCCTCAGTGCTGCGGATGTTGGCCGCCGCGGTCCAAAGCGACGAGTCGATCGCCCATGAGTTCCACACCGCGATGTTTCAGCCCCAGCAGCAGCAGTTCGCTCGCCTGGTCGCTGCAGACGGCTTTGCCAATCCAGAACAAGCCACAGAGCTTCTGCTCGCTCCCCTCCTCTTCCGATGGTTCCTCCGGCTGCCGCTTCTCAGTGACGGCGAGCTGGCGGACCACATCGAAACCGTGCGGCGCCTTGAGCGGCCAGATTGATCAACGTGTCCGGTCAGTACAGCTAGACCAGGCGTTACCAGGTAGCGGCTCTGTCTCCGGGTCGGCGGGCACCGGGCCGGTCAGACGGTTGACGCGGATCCCCGACACGGCGGCTCGCGTGGGAGTGAACCACTGCGCCGCTGCCGCGTCATGGATGATCGCGAAGTGGCCTGAGACCGCGACATGCCCGATCGCTGGCCTGGGCGCGGACCACTTCGCCGTCCAGCCGTCACCGCGCAGAATGGTGGGCCAACGCAGGACCCCAAACCGGTCCTCCCGGGGAGGACCCTGACCAATCGGCTCAGCCAACGCCCGAATCTCGACGGGTTCTGCATTCATCGGCGAGGGGTCGTCGAGGAACGACAGATGCACCTCGATGGTCTCGCCCACGCGGGGTGGCGAGAGTTGGCCATCAGCGATGACGATCTCGTCGAGCGTGGCGCGCAATCGCCGCGCGCGAGGGTCGGTCGGCAGTGGCTCCGGGTCGGGGACAGGAGTGAGCTGCTCAGTGATGGGAGCAGGAACCCATTCGGCCAGCGGCTGGATCGGGCCAGGAGGCTCCGCGCGGCCCTCCCAGCGGAACACCGCGTCGTCGACTTGCATGACCTGGAGGTTCTCGAGCCGAGCCTCCCAGGAGTCATCCGATGCGGCCACCCGCATGAGGATGCCGGTGTTCAGGTCGACCGAGATCTCGATGGCGCCGAAACCGTCTCTTGCGTCGCCTGACATCACCGCGACGGGTCGACCCTGGTGAGTGGACTGGCGAATACCGCCCGCGGGGAATCCGTAGCCCAGGCCCGCCTCGGCGTTGTCTGGTGGATCGATGAGCAGAGCAGCGTAGCCGGACGCGTTCAGCGACCGAACGCGGAAAGTAGTCGCGGTGCCGTCGTCCGCTATCTGCCAGACCCGGCCACTATTGAAAAGGGTCCGGCCTCCATCGGCGTGGTCGAGGCGCGCTCGCGTTCGGCCGGCTCTGGCAACGCGGGTGCGACCCGGGCCAGCATGCAGGTTGGCGCGAGGATCATCCATCACCCAGAATCGGACCGGCGGCACGGGCGACGAAGGCGGCCGGACCACGAGCTCCGCCTCGAACGACTCATCGGCACCGCGAGCAAGTAACTCGCCCATGTCAGACCACGTCAATGGCATATCGACAGCCTAGGAGCAGAGGACCACGCGCGGGACACACACAGTCGAGCGAGCGGGCCTCGGTACTGGCGTTGGAGCCGGAAGAGCGAATAGGCCACCGCGAACTCGGCCGGGTCTGCAAGCATCTTTCTCGGCGAAGGTCTCGGCTGCCGGGGCGGCGCTGGAGCTGGGCTGGGCCACGGGTCGCGTGCACCACTGCTGCGTACTGCCAAGGGGTAACGAAGGGAAGCAAACTAACCCGACCAGCAACTGGTCCAGAAGGGCCGCTGCTGAGGGGTCAACAGAACGGGCAGCTCGCACTATGGAGCAGCGTGCAGGAGCACGCCTCTCCGTTCCGCTCGGCAACTCTGACTCCTCCCAAGGGGTAGGGGTACTGATAAAGGGCCAAGGGGCCGGGCCTCGCCGCACTGCTGTGCGGCAGTTCGGAACTTGGGGCTATGCCGGTCGAGCAAGTCTGACACCCGGGCTTTCTCTTGCGGCAGAACGCGACTTATCGGCGTAATCCTTACGGTCGGAGAGGTATGGGGTGCCCGTCGTCCTGGGTCAGGGAGCTCCCCCTTCCACGGTGTTCCGCAGCTCGGTGTAGGTGCACTCGGTTAGGTCAAGCCCCTAGTAGTGGTGTAACTCGTTTTTGATCCTTCGTTGGTGATCAGGCGGGTAGTTGCATCAGGTCATCGGTGGTCACCTCCGTCGTGGAGTCGGTGTTTGTGTCGGTGGTGAGGGTGAGCCTGCAGCGGCCCAGGACCTCGAGTCCGAGGTAGCGGCGGCCTTCGGCCCATTCGTCGGTCTGCTCGGCCAGGACAGCGCCGATGAGGCGGACGATGGCGTCGCGGCCCGCGGAAGATTCCCACGACGTCGGTGCGGCGGCGGATCTCCCGGTTGAGCCGTTCGGTGGGGTTGTTGGACCAGATCTGGCGCCATACGTCGTCGGGGAAGGCGGTGAAGGCGAGCAGGTCTTCGCGGGCGTCCCCGAGGTGGTTAGCGACCTCGGGGAGCCGGCCTTCGGTGTACTCCAGGAGCCGGTCGAACTGGGCGTTGACGGCGTCGGCGGTGGGCTGGTCGTAGACGCTGTGCAGCATGGCTTTCACGGCCGGCCACATGGACTTGGGGCAGGCGGTCATGAGGTTCGCGGCGTAGTGGGTGCGGCAGCGCTGCCAGGCGGCGCCGGGCAGGTTCGCCGCGATCGCTTCGACCAGTCCGGCGTGGGCATCGGAGGTCACCAGTCGCACGCCGCCCAGGCCGCGGGCGACCAGGTCGGCGAAGAAGGTGTTCCACGACGCGGTGGTCTCGCTGGTGGCCACCTGCATGCCGAGGACTTCGCGGTGGCCGTCGCCGTTGACGCCGGTGGCCAGCAGCACCGAGGCTTTGACGACCTGCTTGTTCTCGCGGACCTTGATCGTCAGCGCATCGGCGGTGACGAAGGTGAACGGGCCGGCCTCGTCCAGGCGCCGGTGGCGGAACGCGGCGACCTGCTCGTCGAGGTCTGCGGCCATGCGGGAGACCTGGGATTTGGACAGTGAGTCGATGCCCAGGGTCTTGACCAGCTTGTCCATCCGGCGGGTTGATACTCCGGCCAGGTAGCAGTCCGCCACGACGGTGATCAGCGCGGACTCGGCCCGCTTGCGGCGCTCGAGCAGCCACTCCGGGAAATAGCTGCCCGAGCGCAGCTTCGGAACGGCGACGTCGACGGTGCCAACCCGGGTGTCAAGGGGTCGGTGGCGGTAGCCGTTTCGGTAGTTGGTGCGCTCGGCAGAGCGGGCGTTCCATTCGGCGCCGCAGACGGCGTCGGCGTCCGCCGAAAGCAGGGCGTTGATCATGGTCTCCCAGCAGCTCGCGCATCAGATCCGGTGATGCGTCGGTGAGGGCTTGGCTTAGCAGGCCTGCAGGGTCGACAATATGGGGTGCGGTCATCGCGATGACTCCTCGAGGATTCTTTAGACGGTTGACTCGAAGGATCACGCGGTGGCCGCTCTACATCCGTCAACGACACGGGCGTTGCTGACGATCTGGGTCACCGAGTTACACCACTCTATGGGGCACTACTTGTTCGCTCAGCCGGAAGGCAAAGATGGCCACGCGCAGGCCCTCGTTCGTACAGCATCAGGCGATCTCCCGGCAGAGTCCAGCCCGGTCGAAATGAGCCGACGCCCGCTAGTGGGGACCGACCTGTCACCAAGCGAGCAGGCGCGACTGCCCGCCAGGGGCCATGATCGCTACCACAGCGTTGACCTGGGCGGAACGATGTCGCCGTAACGGTGGACCCTTAACGGACGAGCGCACCCGGACTCCGCCCCTCTTGAGGTAAACCGTCAGGAGCGGGTGCGGATGCGGCTGCGCGATATGTCCGACATGTTCCACCCGATGCACCTGCACGGGCACACGTTCGCGCTCGTGGACGGTGGACTTCGCAAAGACACCGTGTCGATCCGGCCGATGCGCACGATCGAGATCGAGTTCGACACCGACAACCCCGGCCAATGGGCATTGCACTGCCACAACGCCTATCACCAGGCAGCCGGGATGATGACCACTCTGTCCTATCTCGCCTAGCACGCCAGGTAGCCCACCCCCGGGCGGGCCGACGCCCGCAGATGAAAGGAAACACCCACAGATGAACCGACACAAGCTTCTGACGACCGCCGCTGCCGCCGTGGTCCTGCTCGGATTGTCCGCCTGCACCAACGATGAGACCGGGACGGCGAGCGATACCACGACCGCCGTCGAAACGACCGCGACCAGCGGGAGTTCGACCACCGAAGCAGCAGGGCAGTCGGCTCAGCACTCCGAGGCCGACGTGATGTTCGCCCAGATGATGATGCCCCACCACCAGCAGGCCATCGAGATGAGCGCCATCATCCTGGCCAAGGACGGCGTCCCCGACGACGTCACTGCGCGGGCCGACGAGATCAAGGCTGCGCAGGGGCCGGAGATTGAGCAGCTGACCACCTGGCTCGAGCAGTGGGGCGAGCCGACGCAGCCACAGGACATGGACGGTGGCCATGACATGTCCGAGATGGAGGGCATGCTGTCCGACGAGGAGCTGCAGCAGCTGTCCGACGCCCCGGGCCCCGAAGCCGCTGAACTGTTCCTCAATCAGATGATCGCCCACCACGAAGGCGCCGTCTCCATGGCCGAAGACGAAATCGCCAACGGTATCTACCAGCCGGCCATCGACCTGGCGCAGACCATCATCGACACCCAGCAGCAGGAAATCGACACGATGCGACAGATGCTGGACGCCATGTAGAACATTCCGAACCCGGCTCGAGTCGTCCGCATGGGCCTTGCAGATTATCCCCCGCCCACGCTGGCGGCGCGGCCCACGCTCCGGATAAGACCACTCGCTTGGGCATCGTCGCCACGCCCACTTCGCGCAGGTCCAGACATGTCCAGACCGACGCCGGGCGAGCCGGGGAATATACCCCACCAGGGTATCGTTGGCGAGAAGTGAACCTCAAAGATCAACCGCATCGAAGAGGATGGGGAACACCATGACACCTGATCGAAGTCAGATACTTCCGCTCACCGCGGTCCAGGAGTCCTGCGCGTGCTGTTCGACGCCGATTACCCCCATGGAAATCAGGCCCCTCGGTAACACGGAAATGGAGACGGACTGATGAGCACGAACCACAACCATCGCGACCATCACGGGCCTGGCGGTGACGTTGCCGAGTCCACCGCTCATCACGAACACGGCGATTACGCCCAAGGTGTGCCCGGTGGTCACACCCATCACGGTCACGGCGCGCACGACGAGCACGCCGGCCACGACCACGGGGGCCATGTGCAGGTGTTTCGGCGCTTGTTCTGGATCATGCTCCTGCTGGGTATCCCGACCGTCGCGTTCTCCCCGATGTTCGGGATGCTGTTCGGGTACGAGGTGATCGGCTGGGGGCGGTGGGTTGCTCCGATTCTGGGCACCGTCATGTACGTCTGGGGAGGCAAGCCCTTCCTCACCGGCGGATATGACGAGATCAAGGCGCGCCAGCCGGGGATGATGCTGCTGATCAGTCTCGGTATCACCGTCGCCTTCGTTGCCTCCTGGGGCTCGACCATCGGGCTGCTCGGTCACGATCTGGAGTTCTGGTGGGAGCTGGCGCTGCTTATCGTCATCATGCTGTTGGGCCACTGGGTGGAGATGCGCTCACTCGCCCAGACCAGTTCGGCCCTGGACTCCCTGGCCGCACTGCTGCCAGATGAGGCCGAGCGTGTTGAGGGCGAGGAGATCGTCTCGGTCTCGCCTGCAGATCTGCAGGTCGGGGACGTGGTGATCGTTCGCCCCGGAGGAAGTGTGCCCGCCGATGGTGTGGTCACGCAGGGCACGGCCAGCATGGACGAGTCGATGATCACCGGCGAGTCCCGCACCGTCCGGCGCAGCGAGGGCGACACCGTGGTCGCCGGCACAGTGGCCACCGACTCGGGCATGCGGGTGAGGATCAGCGCCGTCGGCGACGACACCGCCCTTGCCGGGATCCAGAAACTCGTCGACGATGCCCAGAACTCCTCCTCCCGCGCACAACGCATCGCCGACCGTGCGGCCGCTTTACTGTTCTGGTTCGCACTCGGGGCGGCACTGCTCACCGCGGTGGTGTGGCTTGTGGTCGGCACGCCGGACCAGGCCGTCGTCCGCGTGATCACCGTCCTGGTGATCGCCTGTCCTCACGCCCTGGGTCTGGCGATCCCTCTGGTGGTCTCGATCGCTACCGAGCGCGCGGCCCGTGGAGGCGTGCTCATCAAGGACCGTCTGGCACTGGAAAGCATGCGCACCGTCGACGCGGTCCTGTTCGACAAGACCGGAACCCTGACCAAGGGCACGCCCGCCGTCACCGCTGTCGAAGCCTCCGGAACATGGGACGAAGACCAGATCCTGGCCCTGGCGGCAGCTGCGGAATCCGATTCAGAGCACCCGCTGGCCAAGGCCATCGTCGCCGCCGCCCGGGACCGCGACCTCGAGATCCGGCCCGCCACCGATTTCAGCTCCTCCCCGGCGGTGGGTGTCGAAGCCACCGTGGATAGCCGGACCGTCCAGGTCGGTGGGCCTTACCTGCTGGAACAGGAGAACGGTCAAGAGCTCGAGATCGCCGACAAGTGGCGACTCGATGGTGCGATCATCCTGCACGTCCTGGTCGAAGGCACCGTCGCCGGTGCACTCCGACTGGTCGACGAGGTGCGCCCCGAGTCGAAGGCCGCGATCGACGCCCTGCACCGCAATGGGTTGGAAGTTGTGATGATCACCGGCGATGCCGATGCCGTGGCCGCCTCGGTCTCTGCCGAGCTCGGCATCGACCGCTACTTCGCGGGTGTCCGGCCCGAGGACAAGGCCGCGAAGGTCGCACAGCTCCAAGACGGGGGGCGCGCGGTCGCCATGGTCGGCGACGGTGTGAATGACGCGCCAGCGCTGGCCCAGGCCGACGTCGGCATCGCCATCGGCGCCGGCACAGATGTAGCGATCGCCTCAGCCGGCGTGGTGCTGGCCTCCGACGATCCTCGCGCGGTCGTCGGTGTGCGCGTGCTCTCCGACGCCGCGTACCGCAAGATGGTCCAAAACCTGTGGTGGGCCGGAGGCTACAACTTGCTCGCCGTCCCCCTCGCAGCGGGCGTCCTGGCACCCATCGGCCTGGTGATGCCGATGTCCGTCGGCGCGATCCTGATGTCCCTGTCCACGGTCGTCGTGGCGGCGAACGCTCAACTACTTCGCCAACTGGACCTGCGCCCCGACACGGTCACAGCCTCGACCTCAGAACGTCAGGAAGCCGCATGACCACACGAGCCACCGCCTCCCGGTCGATCCTCGCGGCGGCCGCCGCGATCGCCCTCACCGTCACCGGATGCTCCACAGCCGCCACCGGCGGCGGCGCGGAAACAAGCCAAGCCACCGTCTTGGACCAGCACGGTCTGGCAGGGCTCGATGCCCGAGGAATTATCGAGCGTCTGGACACGATGGGAGTCTCCGAACGCCCAGTCGACCTCCTCGCCTCCGTTCAGCCCGACTCCCTCGTGCTGACCAGTGATGATCAGGCCACCTCGATTCCGATGCCGGACGATGAGTTCTACCTCTCGCTAGCGCCATATAAAAGCCAGACACACGAGTGCTACTTCCACAGTCTGACCACCTGTCGCGGTGAACTACGACACGAGCAAGTGCGCGTCACCGTCACCGACCAGAACACCGGCGACACCGTCCTCGACGAGACACGGACCACCTACGACAACGGCTTCATCGGCATCTGGCTGCCACGGGGCCTGTCCGGGACACTCACCGTCGAACATGACGGAAAGACCGCGACCGCACCGATCTCAACTGGCAACGACGACGATCTGACATGCCTGACCTCGCTGCGCCTGGACTGACATCGCAGTGAACCCGCGCGTCAGTTCGCCCCCACGGAGCCGACCACCGCAAGCGGTGGCAGAGCCCACAAGCGGTGACTACCGTCGCGGACGTATCCGATCAGCAACGTTCTAGGAGAACCGATGAGTACCACCACCGCGATGATCAACACCCACCCCAACCCCACCACCGATCTGAACATCGACCTACTGGCCGAAGCCATCGACGCCGCGCTGGCCTGCGCGCAGATTTGCACGGCATGCGCGGATGCCTGCTTGGCTGAGAACTCGGTCGCAGACTTGAGGAACTGCATCCGCACCGACCTGGACTGCGCCGACATCTGTGCCACCACCGCGGCAGTGGTCAGCCGCCGTACCGGCAGCAACCTGGGTGTGGTCAAGGAACTACTCACCGCGTGCCGCATCGCTTGTGCGACCTGCGCCGACGAGTGCGACAACCACGTCAGCATGCACGAACACTGCAAGATCTGCGCCGAGGTCTGCCGTCAATGCGAGAAGGCCTGCGCCGAACTCCTCGCCGTAATAGACTGACAGCTCGTCCGACAACCCGGGCGAACTGCTCAAGCCCCGAGACGACGTCGCGTTTGACGATCCGCGATCGCGCCGCCGCAGTCTTCGCGCCAGTAGGGGCACCGATCGAACCTTGAGGTTCCTCGCCCCCGCTCATGGCTACGCCGACGTCGACTTCTGTCGGCGTGGGGCCGGCTTGTCGGTCCCACGTTGGAGAGCTCGGTACACGGTGGTGCGGCTGCCCCTAGGACCCCACCGATCTGGGCGACGGTCATGTCTTGTTGCTCGTAGAACTTGCGGGCGGTGCGCAGTTTATCCCCGGACAACAACGGTGGACGCCCGCCGACACGGCCGCGAGCCCGGGCGGCTTCCAGGCCGGCATGGGTGGGTTCGGAGATGAGGTCTCGTTCGAACTCCGCCAGCGAGGCGAAGATGTGAAACACCAGCCGCCCGCCCGAGGACCCGGTGTCGATGTTCTCTTGCAGGGATCGGAACTCGATTCCTCGTTCCTGCAACTCGGTCATCTGATCGATCAGATGCCGGATCGATCGACCCAGGCGTTCCAGGCGCCAGACCACGACTGTGCCATTAGGGCGCAATTGGTCGAGAAGCTTTCCCAACTCTGGGCGCGATGCCAATGCCCCGGAGGCGGTGTCGGTGAAGACCTTGTAGCAGCTGGCAGCGGCGAGGGCATCGTGTTGCAAGTGGAAAAGCGCCTCCGCTGGCTACCCAGCGGCTGTGCGACAAACACCAGCGCCCGGGTGCATTCAGGATGCCCTGCCCGACAAGGTGCCGAGCCCAGCACCTACCGCAGTAGCGGTTGGAAATCTGTATTATCAGGTGATTCTCAGCAGTCCCAACCGTTTCCTTCAATACCGGGCCAAAATCCCAGAATCCCAAGATTTCGTCCCAGAATCCCAACTTTCGTGTCGGTTCTCACCCAGCTTGTCAGTACGCTGCCGATCCACCAGGGCGTTGTCACCGGCTTGTCAGCCGCGGATTGTCACGAGATTGGCAGAATCCGCGCCGCTGACAATCCATGACAACTGAGTGTCGGTCAGAGTTCATCGACAGCCACGTTCGAAGAGCTTGGCCAATCAGCCGCATCGTCGACGACGCCTCCGCTGAGGCTCTGCGCATCTGCTTCTCGACAACCTCGACGGGAAGCTGACAGATCCACGTGGCGGATCCTGTCGACCCAGGCGCGCGCATCGGAGTCGCGATCCGTTTACGCTGCAGCGGTCGCCGAGTCGTCGCCATCACCGTCTGAACTTGTTGTCGTCGTCACCGCTCGCCCAGCCACGTTCGTGGCTTCCACCTTGACGCGCGGCGACGTCAGTGGCCGCCGAGAGGTTGGACGTCGATGAAGTAGCTCATCATGACGCCGACCCGGTCAGACAGGGAAGCACAACTGAAGATTTCGTCGAGAAGGTCGGCTATCGGCAGCGGCGAGGCAACCTCTTGGAATCGTGAGCTCACCGTCCCCAGCCTCAGAGTCGGCGTCTCTTCGACGCACCTGAGTATCGCCTCTACCTCGTGTCGAGTAACGGACCAGTCGTCGATATCGAGGACCTTTGCCGCCGCGGAGATGGATACCCAGTCCCGAGTTAGCTCGAACTCGTGCCGGATGGCCTCGGCAATTGTCTCCTGGCGCATCAACCCAGTATCTAGGGACATCGGGGCGCGCGAGTTCTCCCGTTTCAGTGCACGGCCTCCCGCACAGATTTTCGTGACGGCCCATTCTTCCGCTCGTCGGACGCTCGGGCTCGGCGAGGCTTGGTGGATGAGGCCCCTACCGCGCGATTGTCGATGAGCTGCAAGCCGCTAATGAAGGCGGGCAACTATGGTGATCGGATGGCCAGCGGAGATGCCGATGCGGGCTCGGCGGCCGCTGGCCGATCGGGCGAGAGCGTTCTTCGTGGGTTGCTAGTTTCCCTCCTGCCGGCGGTCGGCCTGCTCGTGGGCCTCGTTGTCGGTTGGTACACGGTTACCTGGGCGGTCCAGACTTTCCGCGGCGTGTTCGCGGTTCCAGAACTGTCGGCGGTGCCGACGCAGGATCGAGCGCCTGGAGTGCCCGGTCCGACGGTGGGTTATTGGCTTTCGTGGGCAGTTCCCGTTGTAGCGGTGTACGCGGCCAGCGGGCTGCTGTTGTGGAGGTGGCGGCGCGGACGGCTCCTGACCGGATCGGCCGTAGCCGGCTTCAGTGTCGTGGTCTTGCTGATCGTGCCCGTGTGGGTATCTATCGAGGTTGGCGGTTTCGCGCCCAGCTGAGCTCACCCGGTACAGCCTGGACCATCGCCTTCGGCTGGTAGGAGGTGAAAATGACGGTGGTCACCTTCTTCGTCATCCTCGACGCCAGCGGTGCCGGTCCAGTCTGCTTCGTCCCGGACCGGCCTATTGATGAAAGAAACCGCGCAACGTCCCAAAACCAAGGAACTGGGACGGTCGGTCGCGCGCGAAAGCTGCTCTGCTGACCAAAAGCGCGGTCAGGGCGACGATTCAAGCCGACATGCTGCGACTGCAAGGTGGTCGGTGACAACATCGGCTCATGGTTCACGACACGGGAACGGGGTAGCGATGCTCAGGCGGTCTGCCGCAGGCGTGGGCGCTTCCTTTTTAGGGGTTGCACTCCTGGCAGGTTGCGGCAGCGACGGTCCGTCCAGCTCATCGCCAGCCGAGGCGACGCCGGTCGAGAGCGCTCCCTCCTCAGCGGCCCAGGAACTCGCAGTCCCCGAGAAGGTGATCGTTTGTCAGCCGGGGATGGTCGATACCGCCCTCACTGTCGACGATGTCCCCGCGTGGCCGGGCCCCTCGCCGTCTAAGTTCGAGATGCCGACGCCAACGCCGGCGTCGCGTGGCTGCGGAACGCTCGCCGGACCAGAAGCGATGGTCATTTACGAGGCGGCGGTCAATCACCCGGCGGCCTTGCTGGAAGAAGGGCGCTTGGCGAGCGGAAAAGACCTGAGCGATACCAGCGATGCGTTGTGGGCGGTGGATACCGTCATAGCTTGGCTTGTCGTCGAACCCCAGTGGTGAGACGTGATTCGGGCGCTTGCTGTTCGTTCGCAGGATATTCCCGGCGGTCTTGTGCCGTGTCCCGTCGCTGATTGCCGGATTCGCTGTCGGGTTACTCTCGGCTGATGCGTGTCTCGCCGGATGGAACCTTCCATGGACTGCGTGCCTCGCACTTGTGTCGTGCGGCGTGCCGGGTTTCTGAGGACCCGGGCCCAATTGGTCGCCGCTTTGTCGCACTCCACCCGGTCATCGATTACCGGCTCTACATCTCGGCTTCTCTTGATGTGTTTCCACCGGGTCACCCGGGGCATGGTCAGGGCGTGGCGGCAGACCTACAGATACCGCAGGTTCTGCGGGATGAAATCGAGGGCTGGATCGGCGAGTTCAAGAGACACTTCCGTCACCTCGGTGACCGTCCGGTTGATCAGCCCGTGTGGTCGGACGGATTCGACGAGATGGACTGGCTCGACCGCGGGCACGAACTCGCTGAGAAGCTCGGCGAGCACTATCCGGAGCACTTCGTGTTCTGCTGCGCGGAGAAGTACATGGTGTGCGAGTTGGTGGCTGATCAACTTGATTACGTGTGCGCCCTTAGCGGGCAGTACACCCGGGAGGTCGGCTGGCGGATGCCCGGAAACGAACCCGATCCGGATGTGCCGGGGGAGTTGAAGCTCATGCCGGAATACGGGGTCGAGTGGGGACTTTGGGCCGGTCTTCTGCCGTATCACCAGCCCCCTCGGCTTCGCACCAGCCCGGGGCTGCTCGGGATCCCGACCCCCCGGAGCCTCGGGCTCACCTCACAGCTTGAGGATCGGATTTGGCGATGGAACGAGGACTGGCGCCACGGCTTCATCGACTACGGACGGGACCACGACGGAACAGGCGCCGATCTTGGTCTGCCGGATCAAGGTTTCGCCCTGCCGGAATGGGCTGACGATGTTGATCCGGTCGCCTGGTACCGCGAGGGACGCGCCATCGCCGCACAGCTCGCCGATGAACTCCCGGGCGTGGAAGTGCGCCTAGACGCGGTTAGTTACCTGTGCGCTTCACGTTTCCGCCACCTCACGAAGGTCTTCGGCGACGACGAGTTCTTCACGCCGTTATCGAGGCAAGTTGCCAAGACACGCGAAATCGCTATCGGCCCATAACGTCATCGCGCGCTTGGTCCCGAAACCGGAGTCTCGTAAAACTTTAGGTTTCTGAGGCGCTCAAGCAACTGGACTACCGACACTCGGCATCTGGGAAGTCGGTTCTCGGGTCACAGCGTCAGGGAGGGCGCCACTGGAGATGCCCGCTCAGCCGTCAGGTCAGCAGCGGGGACGGTACCGTGCGAGCGTGGCTGACGCATCGGGGCTGTCTTGGTGGGAGGACTTCAACACCGGTCTTCGGCTCCATCGTGAAGCCGGAGGGCAATCGGTTCTTCCGGAGCTTTCAGACAAGATTTGCGCATTGCTCGGCAGCGTCGACGTAGCGTTCGCGGTCGCCGGTGCGGACACGCCCTCGTGGTCGAACCCATGGCCCAATGGCCAGATGCCGGACAGGGCGTCATACGAACAGGTCACTAACCCGGGCAAATTCTTGATCGTGAGGGCGCGAGCGCAGGCGTGGATCGAAGTACTGATGGCCCGCGGCTGGGCCCGGCAATTGGGGCGAGTCGAATGGGCCCTCGCGCCTTTCGATGCCGGCGGTGTCAGCACCATACTTAAGGCCGATGCGGCCGGGGCGGCCCCGCTAGTAGTGACTGTGCACGAGCCGGTCGATAGTGCTCACGTTCCCACCCTGACGCTTGCCGCTGGTGACCCGGCGGTGATGCTCGCCTCGATTCCCGATTGCGGATGCGATGGGTGTGATCGCGGATCTGCAGATCTACTCGAAGAGGTTGACCGGTGGGTTCTGTCCGTCATTGACGGCTCCCTCGAAGTCGAGCTAGGTGACGAGTTCCTCCAGATCCGCACGTCGTTCGGCAGCCAGAGCAACACCGTCCAGCACTCCGTCCGGCCTGCCGCGTTCTCTGCCGCGCCATGGCCTGCCGACTGGCAAGCTCGCCCACTCGTGCCCACCCCAAGATCGCGCCGTCGCTGGTCCTGAGGTTCAAAACTCGGTTTGCAGACCGGTCGCCCGAGGATCTGTCGGTTCTCAAACGGCTTGTCAGTTCAGGCCTGATCCACCAGGGCGTTGTCACCGGCCTGTCAGCTGCCGATTGTCACGAAATGGGCAGAAATCGCGCAGCTGACAATCCACGACAATTGCATGCAGGTCAGAGCTCATCCCCAGCCGCGTTCGGGCAGTTTGGCCAGCCTCCCGCGTCGTCGGCGCCCCTTCCGCCGAGGCCCTGTTCATCAACTCCTCGACAACCTCGGCGGGAGAGTTAGCCAGATCGATGTGGCGGATCCTGCCGGCCCTGACGAGGGCATCGGAGTCGCGATCCGTTTGCGCTACGGGGGTCGTCGAGTCGCCATCGCCGTCTGAACTCGTTGTAGTCGTCACCGCTCGCCCAGCCACGTACGTGGCTTCCACCTTGACGCGTGTCGACGCTATTTACCGCCGAGATGCTGGACGTCGATGAAGTAGCCCATCATGGCCCCGACTCGGTCCGACGGGGAAGTGCAGCTGAAGATCTCGTCGAGAAGATCGGCTATCGGCAGCGGCGTAGCAACCTCCTGGAACCGTGAGCGAACCATGCCCAGCCTCAGAGTCGGCGTCTCATCGACACACCTGAGTATCGCCTCAACCTCGAGCCTGGTGGCCGCTCTGTCGTTAATATCGAGCACACTTAGCGCCCCGGCAATGGACACCCAGTCCCGGGTTAGCTCGAACTCCTGCCGGATGGCCTCGGCAATTGTCTCCTGGCGCATTAACCAAGTATCCAGCAACGTTGGGGCCCGCGAGCGCTCCCCGTTGAGGGCACGGCCTCCCGCACCGACTTCCGCGACGGCCCGCGCTTACTCTCCTCGGCCATTCTCGTCAGCTGTAGGGGAAGCGGAAGGTGATCGGGTCTACCACGTCTGCGTTGGCCGGATCGTTGAAGGGGTCGGGGCGGACCCAGTTCACGCGGCCGGGTGCCCGATCATTGAAGTCGACGGTCTCTTCACCGCCGTCAGGCGTGCAGATGGTCAACAGATTGTCGTCTGCCCACTTCGCTGCCCTGGTTGCTTTGATCTGGTTCTGGCGGCCCCCTTGCTCACGACCTTCCCAGGCCAGCGCCATCGTCTCCTCGTCGTCCACACGCACGAGCGAGTCGCCAACGAGTTCGCGGAACGGGAACTCTTCGGGATCGAACCGGATAGGACCGTATCGGTCGTGGATACGCATGCCCGGATCCGGCTGGGTGATAGCGAACAGTCTCCCCTCGACATAGACGGTGAAGTCTCCCCCGTCCTCAGTCACGCGCCGGATGCTCACCTCACGAGTGCCGCCTAGGTCGCAACGCACGATCTCTGCCGGGCACGTGATCCAGCAGCCACCGCTGTCGGCATGAAGCCGTCGACTTCCGCCATAGCCGGGTGGTTCGAAGGCCAGCGGGAGCAGGTACTCGGTCAAGCTGGCTGGAGTGTGGGAGCGGTCCAGGTGCAACAGGACCGGGGTGGATCGGTCCATGACCCACACGTCGGAGCCATGGGCCGCCACGTCGCCGGCCTCGAAACGGGACGATTGGTCGGCGACGGCGTCCAGGTCGAGATCGACCAGGATGCAGCGTTCTTCGAACTGACCGTCTTCCGCAAAGCTCCACCAGTCTGGCCAGTAGCGGTCTGGTGACGTACCCAGGTCTGTGAGCCGCTCGGTGCCCGGCACGTAACCGTGCGCCCTATGCGTGACCTTGGCCTGCTGCTCGACGAGCTGGAGGCGACGCACCCTGCCGGTCACTGTCCCGGGCTCGCCTGGCACTGCGTGGTGGAAGTCCGGAGTGAGGAAGCCGGTGACGTGCATCAGGCCGGCGACCGGGGTGTGGTGACGCCAGGTGGCGTTCCACCCGTTCCCGGTGACTTCGAACGGCCACCACAGGGTGTCGTTCTGGTCTTGCCAGGGGGCATGCCCGTACTCGGGCTGCACTGTGACGCGGTGGGTGGCCGTTCCCGGTGTCCTGGGTGCTGACGATGAGCACAAGGAGAGTTTGACGCTGATGACGTCGTCCACGTGGAGTGGGGGAAGTGTTCCGTCTTCGAATATTTCATGGCCTACGAGGACTTGAATCACTCGCGGCGTACTGCCGGATTCCATTGAAGAGCCCCACGCAGTAGACGAACCGGTGGGCGAAGCCAACGGGCGCGGGGTTACCTCACTCGGACGGTACCCGGCAGGCTTCGACTAAGCACACAAACGGAGACCGAACCCGCGTCAGGAAGCCTGGGCGCTGGAAGGCCAGCCTGAGGCCCAAGGAACGGCTGGCCGTGCGCAGAGGCGGCAACCGGGTTCAAACCGGGATGAACCATTCTTCCCGGTTCCAGCCTCGAAACCAGGCCGAGACCTCGTTGAATCTGACAGGCCAACAGCCCTGTGCGAGAACAGTCTCTCCCGTATCGCCGTCCGCCGAGTGCGTGTACCAGCTCCTCCAGATCCGCGCCTTCCCGGCGACGTCCACGGTGTAGCGTTCACGTCAGGTAACCCGTGCCCGAGGGCGTCGCCCCCTCGGTCCCCTAGTGCGCGGGTCTTGGATATGCGCCACGGCACCGCCGACCACATGATCTCGATCTTCGCTTCCAGTGCGATCTTCATGGACGGATGTCTCCCGTCACAGCTATTCGTGGGAGACATCGTCAGCGTCTCCCTCATCTTCGACATTGACGTGGCACAGTCGACTGCCGGAATCGAGAGCCTCCCTGTCTCGGTGCATCCCGAGTACGGGGTCGCACCGAGCCTGTACCCGGACCGCACGTTGAAGTGGCATCTCAAAGTCACCGGTGACGGCTGGACCGCAAAATGGCTCCATGACGAGCCAATCGCCGGCCGACTCCGGGTGCCCGCGCGACTGTGGCCTGATTTCACCCGTGCCCTCCCAGGCCACCCGGAAACCACAACAGGCAGAGTGCGACGTCTGCAACTGGTTGAGGAGCGATACGAGGACACTCCGGACGGCAAACGTCGCGTCCCTGGCACCGAGCGGGTAAGCGATCTGGGCTCATCACCGGACAGCGAATGGCCACGCTGGACGATCATCCCCACCGATGACCTCTACCAGCCGACAGCAATCGTGGTGGACCTTGACCTCGACGACGTCCCCGACGTCCCAAGAAGCTTCAATGCCGGGGCTGTTTCGGTGAACGGTGCTGACGTGTGGGTCATGGACAAGTCCCACCCCACGGGGCTGATGCACGGTTAGGTGACACGGTTAGTCACGCGGCCTGAGGGGCCTCGTGGTTGATGATTGTCTCGAATTCGATGGGGGTCAATCTGCCGAGGCGGTCTTGTCGTCTGCGGCGGTGGTAAGTGCGTTCGATCCAGTGCACGATGGCGGCCCGGAGCTCGTCTCTGGTGGCCCAGGATCGGCGGTCGAGGACGTTGTTCTGTAGCAGCGAGAAGAAGCTCTCCATCGCTGCGTTGTCACCGCACGCACCGACTCTGCCCATCGACCCGAGCATGCCGTATCGGGTGATGGCCTTTTGCATCTTCTTCGAGCGAAATTGAGATCCTCTATCGCTGTGTAGTACGCAGCCGGTCACGGCGCCCCGTCTGGCGACGGAGCTGCTCAGGGCGGCCACGGCCAGGCGGGACTTCATCCTGGAGTCGATCGAATAACCGACGATGCGGCCCGAATAGACGTCCTTGATCGCGCACAGGTACAGCTTTCCCTCGGCCGTCCAATGCTCGGTGATGTCGGTGAGCCACAGCTCGTTCGGGCCCACAGCGGTGAAGTCACGTTCGACGAGGTCGTCGTGCACGGGTGGGCCGGCCTTGCGATGCTTGCCGCGGCCTTTCTTGCTGATGGTGCTGTTCCAGCCGCCGGTGGAGCAGATTCGCTAGGCGGTGCGCCGGCACATCTTTTCGCCGGCGGTCTCGGCTTCATCGGCGAGGTAGCGGTAGCCGAACTCGGGGTCCTCGCGGTGGGCGTCGTACAGGGCGTTGCCGCGGTACGCCTCGGCGAGTTCGGCATCGGTGACAGGGCACTTGAGCCACCGGTAGTAGGGCTGGCGAGCTATTCCAAGTACCCGACACGCCACCGCGACGGGGATGCCGTCAGCGGCGAGCTCGCTCACGAGCGGGTACCACCTTTTCCCGGCAGATTCGCCTGG
>NZ_JBSHMJ010000049.1:0-19715 GCF_053645265.1 Dietzia sp. NPDC055343
CATGCCTTCAATGGCAAGCGGTCTGGACAGATACTTCTTGAATCGGCACGGTGTCATTACGGGCGGGGGCCAGAACAACGTCCCTGGACATCACAACTAGGGCCACGATCGCGGTGATGCCCAGCGTGAGTGGGTCGGACTGCGCCTTGAGCAGGAGGAAGGGTACGAGCACTGCGACGTCGAGGACGATCGCGACCCACGGGATCCACGCCTTGGCATTGACGTCGTCCTTGAGGCGTCGGACGATCCCGTAGTGGATGGCGATGTCCATTGCCAGGTAGAAGATCGCCCCCAGGGAGGCGATCTGTGACAGGTCGAAGAAGGCTGCCATGAGGATCGCCAGGCCGGCTGTGATGTAGAGCGACTGGTGTCCGCCAGCCCCGGGTAGTCCCGGCACCTGGCCCATGTCGCGGAGCATGTCGTAGAGCTTGGAGACAGAGAACAAGCTCGCGATGAGTCCTGACAGCGTCGCCACCACCGCGATGATCACGGTCAGCGTGACGCCCCAGGATCCGAACATCGGCTTGGCAGCCTCGGCGAGGGCGTAGTCGCGGGCCCCGATGATCCGCGGAACGGTCAGGCTGGCGGTTACTGCGACGGTGATCAACAGGTAGAGGACGGTGCACAGGGCGATGGAGATCATGATGGAGCGGCCGATGTTGCGCTCCGGGTCCCGTAGGTCCGCGCCCTGGTTGGTGATCGTGGTGAAGCCCTTGTAGGCCAGGATGCACAGGGTCACCCCGGCCAGAAAGCCCATCCAGCCGTGCTCCGGTGGGGTGCGTTCGGCGACGGTGAACAGTCGGCCCAGCGAGGACACGCCCGCGGCCAGGATGCCGGCGATCGCCAGCACAGCGATGCCCACGATCTTGAGCGCCGCGGTAGCGGTGGCTGACCGCTCGACCCACTGGTTGCCCACCAGGTTGACCAGCGCGGCGGCGGCGATGGCGAGCACTGCCAGCACCGGCACCCACAGGGAGGAGTCCTGCATGCCGAACGGCCGCAGCACGTAGGTGCCGAAGGTCCGCCCCAGCAGGGACTCGGCGAGGATCATCGACACGTACATGAACAGGGAGAACGTGCCGGCCGCCACCCCGGGCCCGTAGGCGGCTTTGAGCAGCATCGCGATCCCGCCCGAGGACGGGTTGATGGCCGAGTACCGGATGTAGGAGTAGGAACTGAACGCCACTACCACCGCGCCGGCGAGGAACGCCCACGGCACCCAGCCGCCGGCCAATTCCGCGACCTGGCCCACGAGGGCGAAGATGCCGGCTCCGATCATTACCCCGGTTCCCAGCGCGACGGATCCGGTGAGAGTGAGCTTGTCTTGGGACTGTGTGCTGTGGTCCATGCTGACCGCACTACCTTCCTGCCGGTGGGTGGCCGCGTCGGTGGCGATATCGGCGCGAGTGGGGATGTCAGGCGAGTTGCATAGTGGTCAGGCAGGTGAGGTCATCGTCGCCCGTGGAGATCGGAGCGGTGGCCGTTCTGCCGTCGTGGTCGATGGTGAGCGTGGCCGTGATGCCTCGCGGTAGCCAGAGCCCGAGAAAGCCGTTGTCGTAGGTGATGCGCGGTTCGTCGATGAGGGTGTCACCGGAGGCGTTATCGGTGACTGTGACGTGCACCTGTTCGTTGGCGATCTCGCCGAGGCAAGTGGTCAGGCTGTGGAATCGGCAGGGGTGGGTGCTCGTGTAATACGGAGCCACTGACAGATAGAACTGGTCCTCTGGAATAGGAATCGTCTCGAGGCTCTCATCGCCACTGGTCAAGACGAGCTCAGTCGGCTGCACCGAGGCGATCAGATCGTTCGGCCTGTCGGCCACCGGCATGGTGTCGAGCGTGTTGATGATCTGGGGTGCCTCGAGGCCGGCGAGATCGTAGGACTCCAACGAGGTGACGGGTGGTTCTGTCGACGCGTTGCCTGACGGTCCGGTCGAGCAGCCGGCGAGAGTCAACGCGGCGGCAGCAAGGAACGCGGATGCGACTCGTCGCCGAGAGGTGTCGGTGGTTGTCATGGTGGTTATCCTCGCTCCATCGCTCTTGTGACGGATTCTGGGCTCAGGTCGAGGCGCCGCAGCAGCTGGGCGTTGAGGGCAACAACGACTGTTGACAGCGACATGAGGATGGCGCCGACGCTCATGGGCAGCACGAATCCGATCGGAGCCAACACGCCGGCGGCGAGAGGCACGGCGGCAAGGTTGTAGCCGGCGGCCCACCACAGGTTCTGCTTCATCTTGCGGTAGCTCGCCCGGGAGAGTTCGATGACCGAGAGCACAGAGCGGGGATCCGATGAGGCCAGGATGACGCCGGCGGAGCCGATCGCCACGTCGGTCCCGGCGCCGATGGCGATGCCCACATCGGCTTGGGCCAGTGCGGGCGCGTCGTTGACCCCGTCGCCGACCATGGCGACCTTCTTGCCTTCGGACTGCAGTTCGGCGACTTTGGCGGCCTTGTCTTCTGGCCGGACCCCGGCGAAGACCCGGTCGATGCCGAGTTCGGCGGCGACGGTGTCGGCCACGGCGCGAGCATCGCCGGTGATCATGACGACTTGAGCTCCGGCGGCATGCAGGGCGTCGACGGCGTCCCGGGATTCCGGCCGGATCTCGTCGGCCAGCCGCAGCGCGCCGATCACCCGGCCCTCGGCGAGGATGTGCAGGATGATCGCGCCCTCGCCTCGCCACTCATCGGCGATGGGGAGTTCATCGCGTCCGTGCTGATCGAGCAGGTAGGGGCCGCCGACCTCGACCACGGTGCCGTCCACCGTGGCCTTGACGCCCACGGCCGGGGAGGAGGAGAAGTCGGTCGCCTTCGACACGGTCAGGTCGCGGGTCTGTGCGGCCCCGACCACGGCTCTGGCCAGCGGGTGCTCACTGTCGGACTCGGCGGCTGCAGCCAGGGCAAGCACCTCGTTGGCGGTGTGCCCGTCTATTGATTCGATTCCGGTGACGGTGGGTTCGCCCTTGGTCAGGGTGCCGGTCTTGTCGAACAGGACGGCGTCGACGGTGCGCATCGACTCGAGCGCGAGGCGGTCCTTGATCAGCACCCCGCCGCGGGCGGCGCGTTCGGTAGCGATCGAGACCACCAACGGAATCGCCAAACCCAGCGCGTGCGGGCAGGCGATCACCAGCACGGTGATCGTGCGCACCACCCCCGCATCCGGCATCCCCAGAACACTCCAGATGACAGCGGTGATCACAGCCGATGCGAGGGCGAACCAGAACAACCAGCCGGCCGCGGTATCGGCGATGCGCTGGGCCCGCGAGGAGGATGCCTGCGCGTCGGCCACCAGCTTCTGAATTCCGGCCAGGGCAGTGTCGTCACCGATTGCGGAGACCTCGACGCGTAAGCCGGAGTCGGTGGCCACCGTGCCGGCGACCACCTGCTCGCCGATCTCACGCCGGACCGCCTTGGATTCGCCGGTCACCATGGACTCGTCCATGCTGGCCGAGCCGTCGATGATCCTGCCGTCGGCGGGCACAGAAGCACCGGGGCGGACAATTACGACGTCGCCGACCAGCAGGTCAGCCGGAGCGACGGTGACCACGTCGTCGCCGTCGACCTTCTCGGCCTCATCAGGCAGCAGCGCCGCCAGAGAATCGAGTGCAGAGGTGGTGTGCGCCAGAGAACGCATCTCAATCCAGTGGCCCAGCAGCATGATGACCACCAGCAGCGCCAGTTCCCACCAGAAGTTCAGCTCATGATCCAACAAGCTCAGGCTTGCGCCCCAGGAGGCGATGAACGCCACGGTGATCGCCAAGCCGATGAGCAGCATCATGCCGGGCTGCCGAGCGCGAACCTCAGACACCGCGCCAGTAAGGAACGGCCGACCACCCCAGAGATAAATCACTGTGCCCAGGGCGGGGGAGACCCACCACACCCATCCGGCGTCGGGCAGCTGGTAACCGATGAGGTCGGCGAACATCTCGTTGAAGCCGACCACCGGCACCGCCAAGACGAGCATGATCCAGAACAAACGTCGGAACTGCCCGACATGGTCTCCGTGCCCGGCATGACCGCCATGGTCTTCATGGCCAGCGTGATGCTGCCCCGCATGGGCGTGGCCCGTCGTCTCCTGGGGCCCGTCCGGGTGATGGTGCTCAGCTACCGCCGTGTCTCGCTCGTTGAGGTGCCCGGCCGCGGCTCCGCCGGATCCGTGACTGTGGGCGTGGTCATGATGATCGTGCGACTGATTCATTTGGTCCCTTCCGTCTTGTCCATTGCCACCTGGTTGGCGTGATCTTCGAGCGGCATGCGTCCGGCAGCTTCGATATGCAGGAGTTTCGAGGGAGTGAAACAGCAAGAACATGATTCCCTGACAGCGGTGAGCCCTAGCGCATGATGTGTTCTAGGGGTCATGGACATCTCTTCCCGTGGGGCCAAGTAGCAGTTGCTCCGGGCCACGAGCCGATACCGCCGCAGGGTATCGAATCGTGCTGACATCTGTGCTCGGCCGACCACGTTCGTGACACCGCCCATCCCAGGATCGCCGTTCCCGTCGGTGATGACGCACGTCCTGGCGTTCTGGGGTCCGGCCGACAGTCAGGATCGTGGGTGAGCCAGCGGATTGTGGTGGAGATTGTGTGAAGGTTTGCTCAAGATGTTCGTCAGGGGAGTGGTTCGGGCTGGCGCCACGATGATGGCGGCTCCCTTCTAGGGCGCTCGGAACGATGGAAGCACCCTCCGCCGCTGCTGGTCTTTCGGGCGCCCAAGGGCGTGGGCCAGGGTGAGCTGCCTTTGGCCCGACTCCGTAGCCACATTGCTCGAACCCGAAGGCTTTTTCGGTGACGACCTGCGGTGATGGCCTGGGACGATTGGAACAACCGGGTTGCCAGCCCGGGATAGGGCCCGCGAGTTCGTCGAGCTAACCGGCGGCGTCGACCGGATCCTGAATTCGATCAGATGTCATGTTCTCTCCTGGTTTCTGCCGTGCGAGTTCATTGGCTTTCCCACCCGCAAACTATACCCCAACGGGGTATGTTGGTGAGGCGTGTTCACCGAATTTCGGGGCTCGGCTACATCCGCGAAGCATCCTGCTCGCGACCTTGCCGGGGCCTCCCATGCACCTACCCGCCCCCGCTTAGCGGGAGAAGCGGGCGATGGCGTCGGCCACTTCCTTGAATTTGATCTCTGCGGCCTCGTCGGACTCGTTCACTGCGTCGGCGACGCAGTGGCGCATGTGGTCGTCGAGCAGGCCGAGGGCGACGTTGCGCAGTGCGGAATTGATGGCGCTGACCTGGGTGAGGATGTCGATGCAGTACTGCTCCTCATCGATCATGCGGTGGATGCCCCGCACCTGGCCCTCGATCCGCTTGAGCCGGGCCTTGTAGCGGTCCTTTTCCTTCATGTAGCCGTGGTGACTGTGGGTCTCGCAGCCAGCGGCTTCGGCATCGTGCTCGGCTGCAGGGTCGATGGCGAGGTCCGGGGTATCCGTCATGACTGGCTCCTGGTCTGGTCGTGGTTGGGGGTCGCGTGGCTTGAGGTGAACCCGCGCAGGCGTAGGGAGTTGGTCACCACGAACACACTCGAGAACGCCATTGCGACGCCTGCGAGCATGGGATTGAGCAGTCCGATCGCAGCGACGGGGATCAGTGCGACGTTGTAGGCGAACGCCCAGAATAGGTTGCCCTTGATGGTGCCCAGGGTCCGGCGTGACAGCCTGATCGCGTCCACGGCGGATCGCAGGTCGTCGTTCATCAGAGTGATGTCGGAGGCTTCGATCGCCACGTCCGTGCCGGCGCCCATCGCCAGTCCGAGCTCGGCCCGGGCGAGAGCTGCCGCGTCGTTGACGCCGTCGCCGACCATGGCGACGTTCTTGCCCTTGGCCTGCAGTTTCTCGATCTGGGCGACTTTGTCGTGGGGCATGACCTCGGCGATCACGTTGGCCGGATCAATGCCGACCTCGCTGGCCACGACACGTGCGGCTCCGGCGTTGTCGCCGGTGAGTAGCCACGGGGTCAATCCGAGAGCTTTGAGTCCGGCTACCGCCTCGGCGGAGGTGGGCTTGACGGTGTCGCGGACGGTGATCACGCCCGCGACGGTGCCGTCGATCTGGGCGACCACAGGGGTGCCGCCCTGCTTCTGGGCATCGTCGAACGCGGTCCGCAGGTCCGCCGGCAGGGAGCCCTCAGGGCGACCAATGGTCACCACGGCACCGTCGACGGTGCCCGTGACGCCACGGCCTGCAGTATTGGTGAACCCGGTGACCTCCGGCAGAATGGCGGATCCGGCCTCCCTGTCGGCCACGGGGCCCTCGCCCGCCAGACTCTTTGCACCCTCGCGGGCGATGGCCTGGGCGATCGGGTGCTCGGACGCGGCCTCCACCGCAGCGGCCTTGACCAGCAGATCCGTCCGGTCGAATCCGGCGGCAGTGGTGACCTGGCTGACGGACATCACTCCGGAGGTGACGGTGCCGGTCTTGTCCATGACGATGGTGTCGACGCGCCGGGTGGACTCTAGGACCTCGGGCCCCTTGATGAGCAGTCCCATCTGGGCGCCGCGGCCGGTACCGACCAGGAGTGCGGTGGGAGTGGCCAGGCCCAGTGCGCACGGGCAGGCGATGATGAGCACGGCCACGGCGGCGGTGAACGCGGTGGCCAGTCCCGCTCCCACCACAAACAAGTGCACGAGCAGGGTGATGATCGCGATGACGATCACGATGGGCACGAAGACCTGCGAGATGCGGTCGACCAGTCGTTGGACCGGGGCCTTCTTGGACTGCGCCTCGGTGACCAGCTTGGCCATCTGGGACAGTGTGGTGTTCTCGCCGGTGCGGGTGACCTCGATCAGCAGTCTTCCCGAGGTGTTCATGGTTGCGCCGGTCACCGTGGAGCCGTGCGTGACCTCGACCGGGACGGATTCGCCGGTGAGCATGGACTCGTCGATCGCGGATGAACCTTCGGTGACGCGGCCGTCGGTGGCGATCTTTTCGCCCGGGCGCACCACGACGATGTCGCCGACCTTCAACTGACCCACGGGGATGCGGACCTCGACGCCGTCGCGGAGGACGGCGGCGTCCTTGGCTCCCATGTCGAGGAGCGCCTTGAGTGCGGCGGAGGACTGCCCCTTGGCCTTGGTTTCAAACCAGCGGCCCAGCAGCAGGAAGGAGATCACCACGGCGGCGGTCTCCAGATAGATCTCGTCCATCGTGGAGTTTGTGGGCAGCAGATGCACTTCCATGGTCATGCCGGGCATGCCGGCGTTGCCGAGGAACAGTGCCCACAGTGACCAGAGGTAGGCGGCCGCCGTGCCCATCGAGACCAGGGTGTCCATGGTGAATGAACCGTGCCGCAGGTTGGCGAGGGTGGCCTTGTGGAAGGGTGCGCCTCCCCAGAAGAAGATGGGGGTGACCATGGTCAGCACGGCCCACTGCCAATTGGTGAACTGCAGTGCCGGGATCATGCTCAGCAAGACCACCGGGACCGTGAGCGCGGCCGAGACAATCAGACGGTGTTTGAGGTCTGCGGTCTCGCGTTCCCTGGCCTCCTCGATCTGGTCTCGAGAACCGGCGCCACTGCCACCTGCGGAAGCTGCGTCCACAGCCTGGTCGTCGTCATCCTTCATCGTGAACGCGTCGTATCCCGCACCGCGCACGGTCTCGATGAGCGCGTCCGTGTCGATCTTGCTCGGGTCGAAGGAGATGGACGCGGACTCGGTGGCGAAGTTGACCGTGGCGTCCACCCCGTCGAGCTTGTTGAGCTTGCGCTCGACCCGCCCCGAGCACGAAGTGCAGGTCATGCCCGTGACGCCCAGATCTATGTCGATCAGATCCACCGCGGGGTGCATCTGGGAGGGTTGAGTCTGGGTCATCGAGGATCAATCCTTCACGGTGAACGGGTGGTGTGCTCGGGGCCAGGGATCTCACCAGCTGCTGGGACTGGCGGATCGCCCCGCGTCAAGAGGCGACGGTGTAGCCGGCTTCCTTGACGGCGGCGACGACCTGCTCGTCGGTGAAGCCCTCGCCGGAGACCGACACCGTTCCGGTCTTGCTCGAGGCCTCCACCACGGAGACGCCCGCGATTTCGCCGACTTCCTCCTTGACCGACGACTCACAGTGTCCGCAGGTCATGCCCTGGACGGTGTACTCCTTGGTGCTGGTAGCCATGACGGCTCCTTCCGTTGACGGGTGTAGTTCGTTGAGACATCCGATGGCTCGGATCAATCCGAACACCAATGAACCTATACCCCATAGGGGTATTGGTCAAGGGTGATGTTCGCTTGTGTCCGCGGCTCACTTCGCCTGCATTCTGATCGCCCGGACGCCGTATGGATTGACCAGTAGGCGGGCGCAAGAGCCGTGGCGGCAAGGTCTTTGGAAGCGCGGAGACGAGCTCACCGTGCTGGCGGTGCAGCGCGAACCAGGCCCTTGCCGCCGCAGTCGAGCAGTTCGGCATAGAGACGGGCGACGCGTATTAACGCAGGCCAACACCCGGCCATGTCTGTATCCGCAACCAATTGTTCGGAACCCTGGCCGAGGGCCTCTTAGGCTAGGTCGGCATTTCCAGCACGCCAGGTTTCCCACGGGATGTTCCAGTCGCCCAGCCCGTCGGTCCCGGGAAGCGTCGGTCCGACGGTATTGATGACCTTGACCACGTCGCCCCGGTTGCTGCTGTTCTGGAACGACTTGGCGTAGGCGTCGGTGACATTGATACAGCCGTTACTGACGTTGGTGAAGCCCTGTTGTTCAACGGACCATGGGGCGGCATGGACGTAGATCCCGCTGTAGGACATCTGGGTGGCCCAGTTGACTGAAAGCCGGTAGCCGTCGGCCGAGTCGACCGGCACACCAAACGTCGATGAATCCATGATGAGCGATTCGTATCGGTCGCCGATGTAGTAGGTGCCGTTCGGGGTGGGTGTCGATGCCTTTCCTAGTGAGACCGGGCTACTGCTGACGACCTCGCCATTGATTCGGGTTGTCATTGTCTTGGTGTTGTCGTCGATCGTGGTGATGACCTCGTCGCCGATCGTGAAGTTGCTGTTTGCGTCCTGGGCTCCGTAAAGGCCTTCGCCCATATCGGTGCCGTAGATGTTGACGTCGACGTCGACCTCGGTGCCCGGTGCCCAGAATTCGGCGGGGCGCCAGCGAACCTCCGAGGGCGACACCCAGTAGAAGGCTCCTTCGACGGCGGGGGTCGTGGTGACCTCGATGGCGTCCTGGACGGCCTTACGGTCGCCGACGGCGGACTCGAAACGCACCGCGACCGGCTGCGCGATACCTACCGTGTGGCCCTGACCGGTCACCAGGCTCGCGCTGGTGGTCGAGTTCGGGACCACGGTGCTGAACGAGGACGAGTCTGTAATCGTCTCACCGTCGTCGTTAGTAGCGCTCGCCTCGATCGAGTAATCCCGGTTGTAGCCCAGAGTCTCGGTGGTGCGCCACTGGGAGCGTTCCGCGTTGAACTCGCCTTCGACCTCGCGGCCTTCTTCGTTTGTGACCGTGACATCGTCGAACGCACCGTCTGTCACATCCAGAACGATCGGTTCCCGCGGCGTCGCGGCCACTGTCCCATCTTCGAACGAGGTGTGAATGACGGCCGCAGCGGCGGGGGCTTCTTTCGGTGCAGCGGCCGTCGAGGTGTCCTCGGTGTCCCCGATCGTGCACGCGCTCAGCCCTACTGCGGCCACCAAGGCCACCGCGACCGAGGCAAGCCGTTTCGCCGGTGTGCGCTCTGGTGCGGCTCCGCCTGCGAGCATCGCTTCTTTCCTCACCACTTCTCCCTCGAGTTCGTATGCGTTTCGACCGGTAGTTTCCATTCCGTCTTCGGTCGGCCTTGGTTTGCGCCGCCGATGACGTTTCAGGGAATCGTTAATGTATGAAGTGACCGTCCATCAGCAGCGTAGGCAGTGTCCTGGTCCGCGGCGATGATGGCTTCGACATCACCGACGACTGGTCCCTGCTGCCACTCATCGTCGTTGACGTTCTTGCGCCAGGCGGTGCCGTCGGTGTCGATCCCCCAGAGGGTGCCGTCTTCGGCTGCAGATATCAGCAGGAGTTCGGGAGCAGCTGGTACTGATGCGAATGTGCGCCCGATGTCGGTGCTGAGTTGTAGGCCTCCTGCGGTTGTGGCCCAGATGCCCTCGTCGGTAATCGCCAATGCTCTCGCGGCTATCTCGATGCCGTCGGTCCAACTGACGCCCGAGTCGGTGGACGTTCGAATTCCGTTGGCGGTGTCGAATCCGACAAGGGTGTTTCCGTCGGTGGTCAGGGCGTGAAAGTCGACTTCGCCGGAGAGGGATTTCGTCGCCCACGACTGGCCGCCGTCGACACTCTCGATGAGTCCGAGAGGATTGGGGGCGGAGCTTGACGGGCCAGGATGGCCCGAGGCGTAGAGGTTATCCGTCCCGGGCGCGCCTGTGAGCCCCATGAAGTCGTCGTCGGCGTCGCCGACGCGGGTGGTCGCGCCATCGGGGTTGAGGACGAAAAGCCCCGTATGCGTGCCGGCCAGCACCCTTCCCTCAGCATCGAGGTGGAGTCCGTGCACATGGTCAAGCGCGGGTGTTAATGCTGTGCCGGCCGTCGATGAGGCGTCCCCGGATTCGGGTGCTGGCGTCTGCTGCGGGCTCGAACACGCGGTCGCGGTGAGAGCCGATGCAAGGATGGCTATTGAGGCCCAGGCCCGCTTTCGGTGCGAAAGCATGAATGCGTATCTCGTTTCTGGCAGGGACAAGAAAATGTGCTCATGTCCAGACGGTCTCCGGCGGGGTCGGACTGCCATCGACCCCGCCGGGAATGCGAGCCTTCGTTTTTTTTACATGGAGTCGAGCATCTGCTGCATGGTGTCGATTTCCTGCTGCTGGGTGTCGATGATGGTTTGCGCCAGGTCGACAGCCGGCGGGTACGTGCCGTTCTCGACCTGGTCTTCGGCCATGGCCACGGCGCCTTCGTGGTGGGCGATCATCTGGTTGAGGAACAACTCGGCAGCCTCAGGTCCGGGAGCGTCGGACAACTGCTGCAATTCCTCATCGGAGAGCATGCCCTCCATCTGCGCCATGTCATGGTCACCGCCCATGTCCATGTCCATGCCTTCGGGCTGCGTCGGCTCGCCCCACTGCTCAAGCCAGTCGGTCAGCTGCGCGATCTCGGGCCCCTGGGCCGCCTTGATCTCCTCGGCCAGCGAGGTGACGTCGGCGGGGACATCATCCTTGGACAAGATGATGTCGCTCATCTCGATGGCTTGCTCATGGTGGGGGATCATCATCTGGGCGAACATCACGTCAGCCTCGGAATGCTGAGCTGATTCCTCTGCCTGCTCGGTGGTCGAACTCCCGCTGGTCGCAGTGGTCTCGACGGCGGTCGTGGTCTCGCTGGCCGTGTCGGTCTCGTCGCTGGTGCAGGCGGACAGCCCCAGCAGGACCGCGGCGGCAGCGGCGGTCATCACAAGCTTCTTTCGATTCATCTGGGTTCCCTTTCTTCTGCGGACTTTCGGGCCCGCGAGTGGATCACCTTGCCGGTCAGGCGAGGTAAGACAGAGTGGTCATCATCCCGGCCTCTTGGTGATAGGCGTTGTGGCAGTGCAGCGCCCACTGGCCAGGATTATCGGTGTCGAACTCGATCTCAATGGTGCGCATCGGCCGAATCGTGACGGTATCTTTGCGAAGCCCGCTGTCCGCGAGCGCGAACGTATGTCCGTGCAGGTGCATCGGGTGGAACATGTCGGACATGTTCCGCATCCGCATCCGCACCCGCTCCCCACTGTTGACCTCCAGCGGCGCCGAATCCGGGTGGACTTGGCTGTTGAGGGTCCACCGGTACGGCGACATCGTCCCGCCCAGGTCAACACTGTGGTACCGATCATGACTTTGGCTAGACAGACGTACTGCCTCGCTGGGGGATAAGTCGGTACCCAATAGCGGACGCCGGTCCACTTCGACTGGTCGGGAATTCGTCGGGAGATCGCCCGCTGCTGTACGTACAAGGGCCTGCGCGTGGCCATCCTTGCCTTCGGGCTGAGCGAACAACGGGAACACGCCGTCGCCGAGCGTGACCACAACATCGAACCGTTCACCCATACCGATCAGAAGAGAATCGGTGTCCTCGGGAAGCACGGGAAAGCCGTCAGTGTGAGTGACGGTCATCCGGTGCCCGCCAAGCGCGACCCGGAACGCGGTGTCGGCGCCGGCATTGACGAACCGGATGCGCACGCGTTGGCCCCGCGACGCTCTCCAAACGTAGGGGTCGACAGGGAGTCGACCATTGATCAGAAAGTGCGGGTAGGTGACATCCCCGGCGCTGCCGAGGATGGGGGACATCATCGACCCCTCACCCCCGTGCATGTCCATCATGTCGTGGTCCATCCCCTGCATCCCGGCATCTGCGGTGTCGGCACCGATGCCCAGATCACGGGCGACATCGTCGGGAGTCCGACCGGTCCCGTCGACCCAGTCGTCAAGGACCACGAGCCATTCATGGTCGTAGTCGCCGGGCTCGCCCGGATCATCGATGATCACCACTCCGTACAAGCCCCGATCGAGTTGCAGACCCGAATGTGAGTGGTAGAAGTACGTGCCCGGGTCTGGGGCGGTGAAGTCGTAGGTGAACGTGGTGCCTGGTGCGATCGGGTCCTGCGTCAACCCGGGAACCCCGTCCATGTCGTTGCTCATGGCGATCCCGTGCCAGTGCACGCTGGTCTCCTGGGGCAACTGGTTGTCCACGGTGATCTGCAGCCGCTCTCCAGCTTGGGCCCGCACCAGTGGGCCTGGCAATTGTTGGTCGTATCCCCACGTTGAGACGACTCGGCCACCCAGATCAACGTCGACCGGACGGGGGGTCAACTGCGCAGATACCACCGTTTGTCCGGGGGCGCGTCGCTCCTGCTCAAGCCGCCTCACGAGATCTGACGAGGCTCCCACGGGACTGCCCGTGGCTGCTCCGGAACCAGAACATGCAGTCAGAGCGCCGGCGCCGGCGAGAAGCGATCCGGCCAAGAAAGACCGGCGGGAGACCAGCACGCGCGGCGCACGTCTTAGCGCACCTGCCCGCCCCGTGGCGTCAGCGTTCATCATGATCGGCGTTTCGCGAAGTCGCGGTCCCTACGTGAGATCCGAAAGAGATACCGGAAGAGACGACCCCAGTAGCAGGAGAGTGAGACCCGCGTAGGTGCCGATGCCCTCCGAAAAGACTGGTCGTCAAGGCCAGAACCATCGCCCAGAAAACGAGTACGAACGCGATCAACAGGACGATGTCTATCCAGTTCATACCGTAAAACCACCCCATCAGACTCAACTCCTTGCCTGTCTTAGAAACTCGATTCTGCGGGGCGAAATGCGAGATCTGGGTCATCGTTTCGTCAAGATCCGATCAAGGTTCTTTTCGAACAGACTCGACTCGAGTTAGGAGAGACCATCGGAGCACTGTCAGATCGGCAAAGTGGTGTCTGAGACGGCGAAGTCGCGGAGCCAGTACACGAACTGCGTCCATATGCCGCTGAGCAGCAAGATTCCGACGACAATGAGCATGATGCCGCCGACGATCTGAATCGTTCGCGTGTGTCGTTGCAGCCAGCCCACCGTGCGGATGGCTCTCGTCGAACCGAAGGCCACCACGATAAAAGGCAGTCCGAGCCCCAGGCAGTACGCCACGATGAGCAGTACTCCGCGTGCGGCGTCGAGTCCGGTTCCGGCGGCCACCGACAACGCCGCTGCCAGCGTCGGTCCGAGACACGGCGTCCATCCCAGGGCGAAGACGGCGCCAAGTAGCGGCGCGCCCGCCCAGGTGGAAAGCGCTTTCGGCTGCATTCGAGTGTCCCTCTGGAGGGCGGGTATGGCCCCGATGAACACCAGACCCATCAAGATGGTCACCACACCGCCGAGCCGCTGCAGCAATTCTTGCTGGGGGGCGAGGTATTGCACGGTGCCCAGCACCATCGCCGACAGCAGCACGAAGACCACCGTGAATCCAGCAACGAATAGCACCGCGGCGAGGACGACTCGTCGTCGCGATGACACCCGCTGACGCTGCTGTTCAAGAGTGAGCGTGCTGGCTTCGGCGCGGCGCTGCTCGGCGGCCTGCACGGTCACCGCCGGGCGCTCTGCACCCACGATGCTGGCCATATATGCCAGGTACCCGGGCACGAGCGGGACTACGCACGGCGAGGCGAACGAGACGAGTCCCGCAAGGACACATGCTCCCAACGCGAGAAGTAGAGGCCCGGAAGCAGCTGTTTGTTGGAACGTCTGGCCAATGGATTGCGCGATCAGCACCGTGTTCATGCAGCGTCGCTTTCAGCAGGCTCGGCCAGCAGTCTCTCGATGACCGGCTCCAACTGGGTGTCGGTGACCTCTGCTAGATATACCGCAGCGACTCGGTGCTGTTTGTCGAGAATCAGTGTCGCTGGCACCACCGAGGTGGGGAAACCATGTAGCGCTGCCACCGCGGCCTGCGATGGGTCCCAAATTGAGGGATAGGTGACCCCGTTGTCCTTGATGAAGTCGACAGGCTTGTGCCGATTCGGGTCGCGCAAGTTGACGCCGAGATTGGTGAACCCTTGCGCCTGGTACTTGTCCTGTAGTCGCTGCAGGTCGTCGGTTTCCGTCCGGCAGGGAGCACACCACTGACCCCACAGGTTGATCAGCACCACCTCGCCAGGAAAGTCTGCGACCGCCACAGTGGCCTCCGGATCTACTACTTCCGGGCCAGACATCGGCGCGATCTTCTGGCGGTCCGCCGGCGGATCATAGAAGATCTCAATCTGGCCGCCCGGGCTGACAAAATCGAACGTCTCACCTGAAGCGACGGCATCAGTGCCGCTAGCGCAGCCAGTAAGTACAAGCGAACTCACCACCACTGCGGCCAGTTGGCATCTTGCCCGTCTGCCCCAGCTGCCGGGCTGCGCACCCTTGCCGAACACATCCGTCGTCATCACAGCATCAGCACCACTCTTGCCTGCACAGTCACACCGGACGATTGTGCCGCCCCTACCCCATTGGTTCGGTCGGGGTTCGATGAAGGTCTGATCAAGATTCCCAAGAGAAGCTGTGGGCACCGCGAGACCGATGCATAGTGTGCAGCTGACACGAGAACCGGATTCCGAGTGCAAAAAAGGAGACCCCCCATGGCGCATGGGCATGGTGGACACGGGCAGGTGCAGGCTCGTGGGTGGGGCATGGCTATCTCGGCTTGGCTGACGGGAATCTACTTCGTCATCGAGTTGGCGATCGGGCTGTGGACCGGCTCGGTTGCGGTGATCTCGGACGCTTTTCACACCTTCTCGGCGGTCGGTGGTGTCCTAGTCGCCATCTTCGCTGCTCGACTCGCCCGCCGCCCCGCAGACGAAAATCGCAGCTTTGGCTGGTACCGCGCCGAGATCGTAGGCGCGCTGGTCAATGGCGGTTTCCTGCTAATCATGGCGATGGTGGTGATCGTGATGGCTGCCATGCGCATGAATGCTCCGGTTGACCTGCCCACGACGCCCATGCTGTGGGCAGCCGCGGGAGGCTTGCTTACCGAAATCGTCGCCCTGAGCCTGATCTGGAAACAAAGCCGCAGCGACATGAACGTTCGTGGCGCGTTGTGGCACATCATCCAGACCTTCGTCGGCAGCCTGCTCATCATCGTCACCGCACTAGTGATCAAGTTCACCGGGTTCTTGGTGATCGATCCGCTGCTCGGTTTGGCGTTCGGCTTCGTGCTTGTATGGGCAAGCTGGAGCATCCTGCGCGACGCCACCCATCTGCTCATGGAGGGCACACCCGACGAGGTCTACCTGTCTGACGTGACTGAAGACCTGGCAGCGATAGATGGGGTGGAAGACGTCCATCATGCCCATGCTTGGGCACTAACCAGTGGACGTTTCGTGTTCTCCGGCCACCTGCGCACCTCCGCAAGCGCCGATCCGCAGATCGTTCTCCAATCCGCCTCCAACTTGCTTCAGGATCGGTACGGCTTCTTCTTTTCTACTGTGCAGGTGGAGACCGACTGTCCCGATGAGTCTGCGGCAGCAGCGATCGACATCACACGTGCGGCGGGTACGAGGAGGGGGCAGGAGTAAGGACCTTGATCCTGCTTGCGTTGATCGCGGTTTAGTCACCCGGGACGATTGCGGGGTGGCTCCGGCCGGCCCGCGTTCGAACCAAAAATCACGTCGGGGTAACGGTCGGGCGATGCCGTAGATGAATAACAAATGGCGTATGAACTGCTGATTTCTGGATTCTCAGGAAACTCTGTGTGACAGGACGATATGCAACTGTTACCTTTTCGGGAGTCTCCAGTGGTCGTCGGTATGAAGCTGCGACCATCGCTTAAGTTGAAGGAATCAATCATGTCGAGCTCCTCCAAGAGCGTTCCGTTCGCCGATCTCATGGACTCGCTTGGTGTGGGCCACCGCATCTCTGCTGGTGGGCGTCATCGCGCCAACCGATCCAGGGGAGTGGGCCGGATCGCCGCCACCACGCTGGCTGGCGCCGCAATCGCCGGTGGCGCGGCGCTTAGTGTCGCCCCTGTGGCCGCTGCCCAATCGTCTGATCCCGAGCACGTCGGACAGATGGTCGAAGAGGCTGCCGCCCGCTATGGCATCGGAGCTGACGCGGTCCGCCAGTATGCAAGTCAGGCCCCCGGGCTGAGCCAGGCGCTCGGATTCGATACTGCTCAGTCGTCGTCTTCGGCGTCTTCGGTCGCCAGCCAAGCTCACAGGCCGACTGATGGAACGATCACCTCTGGCTTCGGCTCGCGGTGGGGCGCTAACCACAATGGCACCGACATCGCTGCGCCGATCGGCACACCCTTGTATGCAGCCAAGTCCGGCACGGTCGTGGCCTCCGGCCCCGCTTCCGGTTATGGGTTATGGATTCGCATCAAGACCGATGACGGCTATCTCTTGGAGTATGGCCACAACAATGCCAACTACGTCACCGAAGGCCAGCAGGTCACCGCCGGCCAGGTGATCGGTGAAGTCGGTAACCGTGGCTACTCGACTGGTCCGCATGTGCACTTCGGCGTACAGAATCCCGCCGGCCAGTGGATCGACTCGGTGTCATGGTTGGCCGCGAACGGCGTCGTCATCTGAGGACGTAGACAACGACCTGCTGCTCGACACTTCCGATCCAGGCCCGGATGCCACAATTCGGCACGCAACACGCTGATCTCGCCGGATCGGAACCATCCCTGCCGACAGTGGCGGGAGGCGGGCACGATTAATGATCGCCGGAGCTGGTGCCGACAGGAGGGCCCCGATGCCGACCGTCTTGCCATCACGCCTACCGTGAACGGCGTGCAGAGGGTCTTTCGCGTGATGACGCCGGGGTGGTTGATTTCCTTCATCGCCGTCGCACTGTTCGTCTATACGTGCTTCACACTGTTGGCGCCATGGCAGTTAGGCAAGAACGAGGATTTGAAGACGCGCAATTCCCAACTTCTTCACAGCGTCGAAGCCGATCCAGTGCCGTTGACGGAATTGACGGCGCGGGACGCGCCGTTGGACGAATCCGAGTGGCATCGGGTCACAGTAACCGGTCGCTATCTGCCCGAAGACGAAGTGCTCTTGCGGCAGCAAGCTGTCGACGGGGAACAGGTTTACCAAGTTCTCACCGCATTTCGGACCGAGGGCGGCGATGATCTGCTTATTAATCGTGGATGGGTTCGCGTTGGCGAGAACAACACGGTGCCGACCTACCCGGCCGCGGTAGCCGATCCAGTGACCATCACCGCCAGGCTCAGAATGCCCACCGACACCCCGGCCGAACCGATAGTTCTGCACGATCGTCACATGGTGCGCTCCATTGAAACCTCGACGATCGGTCGGGTTCTGGATCTCGATCTTGCTGGCTATCATCTCCAGCTCCCCGGAGGTCAACCAGGATCACTCGAGCCAACTCCGATACCGGAAGTCGAGGCGGGTTCGTACCTGTCCTATGGGCTTCAATGGCTTGCATTCGGAGTTCTAGCGCCAATTGGGCTTGGCTACTTTCTGTGGAGTGAAATCCGGGAGCGGCGCCGCCAACGTAGCCAGGGCAACGACGAGCAAGGCAGCCTAGGCGACGGTGCTGTGGGACCTGGTGACAGGGATATCGATCCTGATGTCGTATCCGGTCATATTGCTGAGGTGGATGCGGCCACGGAGGCAGTGGCCCATGACCGCCTCGTAACGATGACCGTTCGTGATCGCTACGGCACCAGATTTGAGGCTGAACGCCGACGGCGTCTACGTCCGAGAAATAGGCTCGATTACTGAGTCCAATCCTCGAGCTGGCTCTCGCCCTTACCTCGCGGGAGCTCATCAATTTCTCGCCCTCGGCGCCCTGCGATAGTGCCCCGTTGGGTGGTGGGATTCGGATCGGCGTCCAGTCAGGCGCAGTGATCAACGAGTCGGGTGTTGACCGTAGTCGCTCTCGCTTTCTAGGGCACGTTGTTTGGTGGCGATGATGTGGCGAAGCTCGGCCATCGAGCTCTCGGAGAGGTAGCGGCGGCCAACCTGCCATTCATCGTGCTGATCGATCACCACCGAGGTCGCCAGTCGCAGGAACGCTGCAGGGTTGGGGAAGATCTCCACGACGTCGGCGCGGCGTTTGATTTCCTTGTTGAGTCTCTCGATGGGGTTGTTGGACCAGATCTTCTGCCAGTGCCCGCGGGGGAACGCGGTGAACGCCAGCACGTCAGTTTTGGCCTCGTGCATCATCGCGGTGGCCTTGGGGAACGAGTTGGCGAAAGTGTCTGCGACCTGGTCCCACTGCTCGGCCACCTCGTTCGGGTCTGTGTGCGCGAAGATCGTTTTGACCGCCGCGGTCACTGCCGGGGCGTGCTTGGAGGCCACTGCGCCGTGCAGGTTGCGCATGAAGTGCACCCGACAGCGCTGCCACGTGGCGCCAGCAAACTGTTGCGCCACGGCCGCTTTCAGGCCTGCGTGGGCATCGGAGATGACAAGGTGCACCCCGGTCAGGCCGCGGGCCTTGAGCGAGCGTAGGAAGTCGCTCCAGAACTCATACGATTCACTGTCGCCGACGGCGGTGCCGAGCACTTCTCGGGTGCCGTCGGTGGAGACTCCGGTGGCCACGACCATGGCGTGGGAGACCACATGCGCACCGATCCGGACCTTGCAGAAAGTGGCGTCGGCGAACACGTACGGGAACTGCGTGTGAGCCAGCGTGCGGGTGCGAAATGCATCGACTTCGGCGTCGAGGTCGGCGCAGATCCGTGAGACCTCCGATTTGGAGATGCCGGTGTCGACCCCGAGTGCACGGACGAGGTCGTCCACGGCGCGGGTGGAGACGCCGTGGACGTATGCCTGCATGATCACCGCGTACAGAGCCCGGTCGATGCGGCGCCGGCGCTCGAGCAGTGCCGGGAAGAACGACCCCGAGCGCAGCTTCGGGATCTGTGCCTCGATGTCTCCGACCGGGGTCGAGACCGTCTTGGCGCGGTGCCCGTTTCGGTGAGTGGTGCGGCCTTCGGTGCGCTCGTAGCGGTCGGCGCCGATCTTCGCCGCGGCTTCGGCCTCGATTAGTGCCTGCAGGCCGGCCCGAACCAGTTCGGCGAACATGGCCTGAGGATCAGCGGCCAGCAGTGCATCGAGTTGGGCGCGTACGTCAGAATGGGACTGGGTCATCGCGTGGTGTGTCCTTACTGTGAGCTACTTGGCGGTAACTCATTGACCACTACGCGATGGCCCACCCTCTTTAGTGGACCGCCACTCGATGTCAAGCCCCGGGTTTTGTAGAGGGTGGTTATCTGGCGTCGACGAGGTCGTCGACGGGTTCGGGTGACGGTTCGACCGCCGCGTGCTGTGCTT
>NZ_JBSHMJ010000050.1:0-19664 GCF_053645265.1 Dietzia sp. NPDC055343
GCACACCAGCCTCGCCCGCAGCCGCCAGTCCAGCTCCTTCGCCACCACATACCCCGATCCAGCCAGGGTGTTGCACTAGCTCCCTGAGACCACCCGAGTGAAATCGCCCGAAACGCTCTTTTCGATGAGCCCGTTGCGGCCAGCGCCGCCGCCCGGGTTGCGGCGGCGCGCGTGCAGGGGTAGAGATGAGAACACGTTCTCAGGGCGGGGTGAGATTCCCCACCGGCGGTGATGTCACCGGTCCCACGACCGGAGGCGAGCCCGCGAGCGCCCCGCTTCGGCGGGGGTCAGCAGACCCGGTTGGATCCCGGGGCCGACGGTCATAGTCCGGATGGAAGAGAACATCGCGCCACCTGCGCGAACCCCGGCCCACCCGGCCGTGGCGAGAGGGGTGACGCGGCATAAGCCCTGGGCCGTCTGTGTTGAGCCCGCGAAAGGGGCACACGATGAGCCTTCTCGTCTCATTCCTCGACGCGCAGTTGTTGATCGGCGGAGTCCCGATCCTGTGGCGCGAGATCATCGGCAATCTCTTCGGATTGGCCGCCGCGATCGGCGGCATGCGCCGCGTGGTCTGGGCGTGGCCGGTCGGAATCGTCGGCAACCTCACCCTGCTCACCGTCTTCCTCGGCGGCGTCTTCCATACCCCGCAGGACGTGAATCTCTACGGGCAGGCGGGCCGCCAGGTCATGTTCCTGGCGGTGGGCGTCTACGGCTGGTGGCGCTGGTCGAGCGAGAAGCTGCGGAACGCCTCGGCAGCCGCGGGCCCGGGCGGCAGCGCGGAGGGCGTCCCGGCCGTCCGGCCCCATTGGGCGACGGGTCGCCAGCGTGCTGGCCTCGTCGTGGGCATGCTCGTCGGCACCCTTGTCTTCGGCTGGGTCTTCGCCGAGCTCGGCTCGTGGGGCCCGTGGGCCGACGCCTGGATCTTCACCGGCTCCGTCCTGGCCACGTACGGCATGGCGCGCGGCTGGACCGAGTTCTGGCTGCTGTGGATCGCGGTCGACATCGTGGGCGTGCCGCTGCTGCTCAAGGCCGGCTACTACCCGTCGGCGGTGCTCTACCTGGTGTACGCGGCGTTCGTCATCTGGGGCTTCGTGGTGTGGTGGCGCGTCGACCTGGCCGAGCGGGCGGCTGCCGACAGTCTCCCGCGAGCCCCCCGAGCGCAGGAGACGGAAACGGTCGCCTGACGCGCGGCCGTCACCGGCTCCGGTTTCGCCGCGTGGTCAGACCCGCTCACGTTTTCCCAGGACGCGTCCGCGCCAGAGGTGCATTTGCGACCACGCGACGAGCGCGCCCCTCAGCGCGCGACCGCGCCGACCGCGTTCAGCGCCGGCGTCCCCGCACCGCCGCCACCACGATGAGCGACAGCGCCGCGAGCGCGAACCCGAGCCCGCGGAAGTCGATCCACGCGAACACCAGCCCGGACAACAGCCCGCCCGCCGCGCCGGACAAGGCGACGGCCACGTCGGCCTGACCCTGCACCGTCGCGCGGACGTCGAGCGGCACGGACGTGGTGAGCACGGTGGTGCCGGCCACCAGCCCGAGGCTCCAGCCGACGCCCAGCAGGATCAGCGCGAGCGCGACCAACGCCGTCGACTGCGGTGGCGCGAGCGCGGCGATCACCCCGGACGACAGCAACACCACGCCCGCCGCCACGGCCACCGTCCGCGTGCCGTACTTGTCGACCAGCCACCCGGACAGCGGCGCGGGCAGGAACATCGCGGCGACGTGCAGCGAGATGATCAGCCCCACCACGGTCACGGCGTGGTCGTGTGCGCGCATGTGCACCGGCGTCATGGTCATCAGCCCGACCATCACGAACTGCGTCAGTGCCATCACCACAACGCCGGTGATCACGTCGGCGTTCCACACGCGCGGCCGCTCGGCGAGATCGGCGGGAGTGGGGTAAGAGGACGAGGTAGAAGGCGAGGTCGAAGTCGACGAAGAGGACGACGACAACGCCTCCACCGCGTCGCCACTCACCGGGCCGGGTGCCCCCGCGCCGGGGGCGCGGGGCGCGCTCGCGTCGGGCCCGGCGGCGTCGTCGGGCTCGGTCGCGTCGCCGAGCTCGGGGGCAGCAGCTCGTCCGGGGCCGTCCTCGACTGCGGCCACGGCCGCCCGGCGTCGCGCCTCGATCAGCGGGTCCGGGCGCAGGAGCAGGGAGATCACGATCGCGGCGCCGCCGTACGCTGCCGCGGCGAGCAGGAACGGGCCGGCCAACGTGGGCAAACCGAGCGAGTCGGCGACCGAGCCCATGGGTCCGACGAGATTGGGGCCGGCGACGGCTCCGAAGGTGGTCCCGAGCAGCACGTAGGACAGGGACCGGCCGCGGCTCTCGGGCGTGGCCAGGTCGGCGCCGGCGTAGCGGGCCTGCAGGTTGGTGGCGGTGCCGGAGCCGTAGACGACAAAGGCGAGGAACAGCAGGGGCAGGGACCCGAGCGCGGCTGCCACGACGATCCCGATCGCCCCGAGGGCACCGAACGCGAAGCCGGTCGCCAGGCCGGGCCGCCGACCGCGGGCCTGGGACAGCCGGCCGACCAGGATCGCCGCGAGGGCGGACCCGCCGGTGAACAGCGCCGACGGCAGCCCGGACAGTCCCGGCCCGCCGAGCAGGTCCTCGGCCAACAGCGCGCCCACGGTGACGCCTGCAGCGAGACCGGCCCCGGCGAGGAGCTGGCCAAGGACGAGGACCGTCAGAATCCGTTTCTGCGCCGGATTGGCCGCCGGGTCGGGCTCGGAGAGGGCAGGTGTGGCCCCAGCGGTGAATCCAGCGGCACCGCTGCCCTCGGCGGCCCGCGGACGGGTCATCTCTCGACCCAGCTTCGAGCGTGGAGCAGCACGTCCACAGCGGTGGCCTTGCCAGCGGGCCGCAGGTCGTGGCGGAGTGAGATCACCTCGAGCGCCTCGGCGCCGCGGGCGAGTTCGGTGATGCCGGGCAGCACGGTCGGATCCTGTGGCCCGCCGACACCGCGGCGCAGGTTCTCGGCGGCGTGACCGAGGTAGACGAGGTGTCCGCCGGGCCGCAGCCACCCGCCGGCGGCGCGTAGCACGCCCACGAGGTCGTCCATGCCGAGGTGGAGGAAGCCGATCACCACGAGGTCGACCTTCTCGGTCGGCTCCCACGCGGTGGCGTCGCCGACCACCCAGTCCACGCTGCCGCTGCGCCCTTCGTCGGAGTCCTTGGCCCGGGCCTGCTCGATCGCGACCTCGGAGAAGTCCACGGCCTCGACCCGCCAGCCGTGCGCGGCGAGCCAGCGGGCGTGCCGACCGTCGCCGCAGGCCAGGTCGATCGCGGTGCCGACAGTTAGGCCCGCGTCCTCGGCGGCGGTCACCTCGGCGACGATGCGGGCGGCCGGGGTGGTGCCCCAGGCGTCGGGCTGCGCGAGGTAGCGGGCGTTCCATTCGGCTGCGTCCACGTGGGCGTCCTTTCGGTGTGTGGGGTCGGGGCCGGCGGCGGTCTGGGCCGGCGAGCCACCGGGGTGTTCGGTGTCGTCGGTGGAGGTGCTCGGTATCGCCGTGGGGTTCCAGTCTCCTCTACAGGGCGCTGCCGGGCACGGCGCGGCGCTCACTCTGGTGCCAGTGATACCCGCAAGGGTATCCGTTATCGCCCGTCGACGTGAGATCGTGGGCACAGATCCGGAGGTGGTCATGACCGAGAACTCAGACCGCGACGATGCGTCGTTCTTCGCCCGCGGCTGGGTCGTGGCGAGCCCGATGCTGGAGCGGTTCGGCCTGGCCCGGGCTCGTCGGCGCCTGGTCGCGGGGCTGAACGGCACGGTGGTGGAGGTGGGCGCCGGCAGCGGTGTGACCTTCGAGCACTACCCGCCGGAGGTCACCCGCGTCGTGGCGATCGAGCCCGACCCGCACCTGCGCGCGCACGCCCGACGACGCGCGGCCCGCGCGGCCGGGGAGGCTGGTGCGGGGACGTCCATCGAGGTCGTGGACGCGGTGGCCGAGGCGCTCCCGCTCGCGGACGCCGAGGCCGACGCCGTTGTCTTCGGGCTGGTCCTGTGCACGGTCCCGGACGTGCCGGCCGCGCTCGCCGAGGCCCGGCGGGTCCTCCGGCGCGGCACGCAAGATCGCCCCGGCGCCCAGAATCGCCCCGGCGCGGAGGATCGGCCCGGCGGCGAGATCCGCCTGCTCGAGCACGTGCGCGCGCCCGGCCGGCTGGGCCGGTTCGCCGACCGCATCGCGCCGGTGTGGGGCCACGTCGGCGGGGGCTGTCGGCCGAATCAGGACACCGAGGCGCTGCTCGCGGAAGCCGGCTTCGACGTCGCGGCCCTGCAGACGCGCCCGTTCCCACCGGTGGTCCCGCTCATGCCGATGCTCAGCGGCGCCTCCCGTCCTCTCAGGACCTACGCGCCCTGAATGTCACTGTGTCGCCCGGTTGCGCACCCGGATGGCGTCATTCCGGGCGCGCACGTCCCCGGGGCGAGCCAGGCGACAGGGCGCGAACGTCGCGGGCGCGAGGCATGCCGGGCCCCCGGCTCAGCGCGCCCGCACCTCGCGCATGGGTGGCCGCTCGCCGGGCGCCACCCGGATCGACTCGGAGACGAACTCGCCGGTCTCGGCATCGCGCCGGTGGAGGATGAGGGTGTCGCCGGGCTCGTCGTCGTCGCCAACACCGCCACCCACGCCAACACCGCCACCCACGCCAACACGACCGCCACCCCAGGCCACCCGCCCGTGCCGCCGGAGCCGCTCGAGCACGGCCAGGTGCTGGTGCATCGCCATCACGGACAGCGCCGAGTCGGGGGAGTTGCGGTGCACGCGCCGCCCGAGGTCGACCTGGGCGAGCGCGTCGAGCCCGTACTCCTCGTACAGGTCGATGAGGATCCCGATGTCCACCCCGTACGCGCCGGCGAACGGGATCGACTCCAGCGCCGCGCGGGTGCCCGCGTACTCGCCGCCGAGCGGCTGGATGAACCCGGTCAACGCGGGCCAGTGGGTGGCCAGCAGCGGCCGCGCGACGAGCTCGGTGACGCGGCCCCCGCCGGCGGGCAGGACGGTGCGGCCGTCGTCGAGGGGCCGGTCGAAGGCGCCCTTGCAGAACACCACGCCCGGCTCGGTCAGCAGCGGCCCGAGCAGTCCCACGGCGAAGTCGGTGTCGAACTCGCGCAGGTCGGAGTCGAGGAACACGACGATGTCACTGTCGGTGGCGGCCAACGACTTCCACAGCGCCTCGCCCTTGCCGGGCACGTCGCCGAGGGCGGGGAGGATCTCGCCCTGCGCCACGACCCGGGCCCCGGCGCCGGCGGCCACCGCCGCGGTCGAGTCGGTGGAATGGGAGTCGACGACGACGAGCTCGTCGATCAACGGCACCCCGATCACCAGTTCGGTGCGCAGCGCCTCGACGATCAGTCCGACCGTCGTCTCCTCGTTCCGGGCAGGCAGCACGACCGAGACACGGCGTTCGGCCTTGGCCGCCACGAGCTCCTCCGGGCGGAAATCGGCGGCCCGGTAGGTCCGGCGCGTCGACCAGGCGCGAACCGGGTCGATCCGGTCCGCGAACGCCGTACGCGAGTTGTCGGTCACCTCCGCGATCCTGCCAGAGCGGGGGAGACCCGGCCGAGAGCGGGAGAACCCGTTCACCCCGGTGTGCCACGATGCAGTCATGGATTTCTCCCCGTCCCCCCGCGCCGCTGACCTCACCGCGGCGGTCCGGGAGTTCATCGCTACTCGGATCGCGCCGGTCGAGTCACAGATCCACGCGGACATCGCTCGTCGTCGCCTGGCGGGGGAGGACTCGTGGGCGGTCGACCCGCGCGTCGCGGAGTTGCAGGCGGCGGCCCGCGCGGAGGGGCTGTGGAACCTCTTCCTACCCGCCGGCCACGAGGGCCCCTACGCCGAGCGCTACGGCACCCGCGGCGGCGCCGGCCTGACGAACAGCGACTACGCCCCGGTCGCGGAGGAGATGGGCCGCTCGTTCCTGGCGCCGCTGGTGTTCAACTGCAACGCCCCCGACACCGGGAACATGGAGGTTCTGCTCAAGTACGGCTCGGCCGAGCAGAAGGACCGCTGGCTGGACCCGCTGCTGGCGGGCGAGATCCGCAGCGCGTTCCTCATGACCGAGCCCGAGGTCGCGTCCTCCGACGCTTCGACCATGGCCGCGACCGCACGGATCTCCGGTGACGAGGTGGTCCTCGACGGCCACAAGTGGTGGTCCACCGGTGTCGGCCACCCGGACTGTCGGGTCGGGATCTTCATGGGCGTCACCGATCCCGACGCCCACCGCTACCTGCGGCATTCCATGGTCCTGGTGCCCATGGACGCCCCCGGCGTGAGCGTGGAGCGGATGCTCACGGCGCAGGGGATGTTCGACGAGCCGCTGGGCCACGGCGAGGTGCGCCTGGATGGTGTGCGGCTGCCGGTCAGCAACATCATCGCCGGCCCGGGCCGTGCCGCCGAGATCGCGCAGGGCCGCCTCGGCCCGGGTCGCGTCCACCACTGCATGCGGCTCATCGGCCTGGCCGAGCTCGCGCTGGACCTGGCCTGCCGCCGGGCGTCGGAGCGGGTGGCGTTCGGCAAGCCGATCGTCAACCTCGGCGGCAACCGCGAGCGACTGGCCGAGGCGCGCATCGCGATCGACCAGGCGCGGCTGCTCGTCCACCACGCCGCCTGGAAGCTCGACACCGAGGGGCAGGCCGCGGTCGAGGTCAGCGCCATCAAGGCCGCCGTCCCGCGTATGGCGCAGCAGGTCATCGACATGGCGATGCAGCTCCACGGCGGCGCCGGGATGAGCGACGATGTCCCGCTGGCCGGCGCGTACGCCACGGCGCGGGCACTGCGGCTGGCGGACGGCCCGGACGAGGTCCACCTCGGCGTCGTCGCCCGTGCCGTGCTCGCCCCCTACCGCGACGCCGCCGCGGCGCGCACCACCGCCGAGGAGAGCCGATGAGCGCACGCGACCGCCAGACCTCACGCGACCACGACCCGGCGCTGCGCCGACGCGTCCCCGGCACGGGGGAGGTGCGCGGGGAGGATTCGTTCGACGTCGAGGCCGTGGCCGCGTGGTTACGGTCGATCACCCCCGATGACCCGTCGGTGCTGGCCGGCGTGGATCTGGGTGACGACGACCATCCGGTCCTGCCGGAGGTGCGTCAATACACCGGGGGCGCCTCGAACCTGACCTACCTGCTTCGATACCCGGGCGCCGATCTGGTCCTGCGTCGCCCGCCGATCGGCACCAAGGCCCGGGGCGCGCACGACATGCGCCGTGAGCACCAGGTGCAGTCGGGGTTGCGGCCGGTGTACCCGCTGGTGCCGCGCATGGTCGGATACTGCGACGACATGGCGGTCATCGGCTCCGAGTTCTACGTGATGGAGCGGATGGCGGGCACGATCCTGCGCAAGGATCTGCCACGTGAGCTGCGCATGGACCGCGTCACCACCCGTCGGCTGTCCGAGGCGGCGGTGGACGCGCTCGTCGACCTGCACTCGGTGGACATCGCGGCGGCCGGGCTCGAGGAGCTCGACCGAGGCGAGGGCTACGTGCGGCGGCAGGTCGAGGGCTGGTCCGCCCGCTACCGGCGGGCGCGCACCGCCGACGTGCCCGATTTCGCGCCGGTGATGAAGTGGCTCGAGGCCAACCAGCCCGAGGATTCGGGACACTGCCTGATCCACAACGACTTCCGGTTCGACAACCTGGTGCTGGACCCCGACGACGTCACGACCGTCGTGGGCGTCCTGGACTGGGAGATGGCCACCGTGGGCGATCCGCTCATGGACCTGGGCGGTGCCCTGGCCTACTGGGTGCAGGACGACGACGGCCCGGTGTTCAAGGCCTTCCGCCGTCAGCCCACCAACGCCGCGGGCATGCTCACCCGCCAGCAGGTGGTGGACCGGTACGCGCGGCTCGCGGGGATCACGATCACCGAGGAGCAGTGGCGGTTCTACGAGGTGTTCGGCCTGTTCCGGCTCGCGGTGATCGCGCAGCAGATCAACCACCGCTACTTCCACCGGCAGACCACCAACCCCGCGTTCCGGGCGTTCCGTCCGGCCGTGGGCCTGCTCGAGCAGCGCTGCCTGCGCATCATCCGTACCGGGCACGGTGATCTCACGCCGGGCCGGATCGGGGTGCGCGACGTGCTGCCCGAGCTGCTGGCCGTGCCGCGGGTCGCGATCCCGCTGGTCGCGGGCGGCGTGCACGACGTGCGCACCAGGGTGGGCGGGATCCTCGGCGCGATCACCGGCCACGACGGAAGGGAGAATCGCTGATGGGTGCCATTCATCTCGTCCGCCACGGTCAGGCCTCCTTCGGTTCCGGCGACTATGACCGGCTGTCGGAGACCGGGCATCTGCAGGCGCGCCTGGCCGGCGAGGACATGGCCGCCCGGGGACTCCGGCCGGACGTGATCATCCACGGCGGACTGCGTCGGCAACGCGAGACCGCCGAGGGCATCCTGGCGGCGCTGCGCGAGCACGCGGACTGGGACTGCCCGGTCGAGGTCGACGAGGGCTGGGCCGAGTACGACGCCGACGAGGTCCTCGAGGCCGCGCGGGTGGCTGGACTGTCGGCCGAGCACGGCACCCTCGACACCGCCGGCTCGTCCGCGGAGGCCAAGCAGGCCTTCCAGCGCCAGCTCGACGCCGCCCTCGGCCACTGGGCCGGGCTCGAGGCGTTCGCGCAGTACACGAGCACCACGACCGCCTCACTGGCCGCTGCCGCGGACCGTTCGGGAACGGGGAAGACGACGGTCGTGGTGTCGTCGGCGGGCACGATCTCGCTGGCGGCCGCCGGTCTGTTGGCCGACAGCGAGGGCGTGGTGGGGCTGTGGACCCGGCTGCAGCGCGTGACCGTCAACACGGGCATCGCGCGCGTCGTGGTGGGCCGCGAGGGCATGAACTGCATCTCGGTCAACGAGCACCAGCACCTCGAGCGCGCCGCCGGCCCCGAGGACCCGCGCAGGCTCGTCACCCTGCGGTGAGCTGGACGGCGAGCCGCTGGGTTGCGCGGGGCTGAGCCGCGCGGTCGCCGATGCGGTGGCCCGCGTCACCGTATCGTGGGGCCAGGCGGCCGCGACAGCGGCTGTGACAGCTCTGACGAGGAGTCCCGATGCCCACGTTCCACCGCGGCCACACCACGATCGCCTACACCGACACCGGCGTACCCGAGGGCCGCGAGGACGCCCCGGTGGTGTTCTTCGCCCACGGACTGTTGTTCTCGGGCTGGATGTTCCACCGCCAGATCGAACACCTCCGGGCGGATTACCGCTGCGTGACCATCGACTTCCGGGGCCAGGGCAACTCGCCGCGGGCGCGGGGCGGGTACGACATGGACACGCTCGCCGTGGACGTGGCCGAGTTGCTGCGGCACCTGCAGATCCCCGTGGTGAACTTCGTGGGCCTGTCGATGGGCGGTTTCGTGGGGATGCGCCTGGCGGCCCGGCAGCCGGAGTCGGTCCACACCCTGACCCTCATGGACACCGCCGCCACGGCCGAGGAGCCCGCCAACCGCAGTAGGTACAAGACGCTGTCGAAGGTGTACCGGCTCACCGGGGTCCGGCCACTGCGTGCCCGGGTCGCGCCCATCATGTTGGCCCCGGGGAACATCGACGCCCCGTGGGTGGAAGACTGGCTGGCGGCGCTCGATCGGACGGACCGTGCGGGCCTGGCCAAGGCGATCGAGTCCGTCGCGGACCGGGACCCGTGTGAGGACGAGGCCGTCCGGATCATCGCGCCGACCCTCATCATGGTCGGCGCCGAGGATGCCGCGACGCCCCCGGCCAAGTCGCGGCGGCTCGAGGAGCTCATCGACAACACGAGCTTCCACGAGATCCCCGGAGCAGGGCATTCGCCCAGTATGGAGCGCCCGGACGAGGTCAATGCCATCCTTTCGGCGTTCCTCTCCGAATACAACGCATAGCCATATAAAAGCGCCCCATTTCATGCGCGGACAAGGGAACTGATGACAGCGGATCAATCGTCACCGGACACACCACCGGCAGACCCGGCGGTGAAGGGGCCCGTCGCGCACGGACCCGCCCGCGACAGCGGCTGGGTCGGTGTCCTCACCGGCCGGGTGACCGCCTGGGTGATGCTGCTGGTCATGCTGGTGGCCGCCGGTGCGGTGTTCGCGTTCGCGTCGTCCGGGTCCGCGTCCGAGGCTCCCAACACGCTGCCCGACGACGCCGAGTCCGCCCTCGTGTCGCAGATCCAGTCGGAGTTCCCCGACTCCGGCTCGGTTCCGGCGGTCCTGGTCGTGAGCCGGACCGACGGCGGCGAGCTGGGCCCGGAGGGCATCGCCACCGCGGTCGGCGCGGGCGAGCGGATGTCCGAGGTCGTGGGCGTCCCGGCCCAGGGGCCCATCCCGTCCGAGGACGGTGGGGCCGCCCTGATGCTCGTGCCGGTCGACTCCGAGATCCTGTCGGGCAGCGAGGGGAATGAACTCGTCGCCGACATGCGCGCCGCCGTCTCGGACGGTCTCGACGACGGCGTGAGTGCCCAGCTCACCGGTGGCCCGGCCTTCGCCGCCGATACCGCCGCAGCGTTCGAGGGCGCCGATTTCCGGCTGTTGGCCGCCACTGCGCTGGTCGTGGCGGTACTGCTCATCATCACCTACCGCTCCCCGGTGTTGTGGCTGGTCCCGCTGATCATCATCGGCATCGCCGACCGGGTCGCCTCGCTCGTCGTCGCCGCGCTCGGCGAGGCTATGGGCGTCACCGTCGACGGCTCGACGTCGGGCATCGTCTCCGTTCTCGTCTTCGGCGCCGGCACCAACTACGCGCTGCTCCTCGTCTCCCGCTACCGCGAGGAACTGCGCAAGAACGAGGACAGGCGCGGCGCACTGCGCGCCGCCTACCGCGGTGCCGTGCCGGCGATCCTGGCCAGCAACATCACCGTCGTCCTGGCTCTGCTCACCCTGCTGCTGGCGACCCTGCCCAACTACCGCTCGCTCGGCATTTCCGCGGCGGTCGGCCTGATCATCGCCGTGATCTTCGCGCTCGTCGCGCTGCCCGCCGCGCTCGCCGTGTGCGGACGCGGCCTGTTCTGGCCGTTCATCCCGCGCCCCGCCACTCCCGCCGCCACGGGCTCCGCAGGGGGTTCCGCGGCGCAGGGCCAGCATGAGCAGCACGGCAAGCACGAACTGCACACGTCGACGACCCCCGCCGGCTTCGACGACGAGGTCCCGCCCGGGATCTGGGGCCGGATCGCCTCGCGTGTGGTCCGGCGGCCCGTCACCGTTCTGGTGTCGTGCGTGTTGCTGCTGGTCGTGCTGGCGTTCGGGCTCCTCGGCACGCGCGTGGGACTGAGTCAGACCGAGCAGTTCCGTACCGCCTCCGAGTCGGCCGCGGGTCTGGAGACGGCGGCCGAGCACTACCCGGCCGGCGTCACCGACCCCGTCACGATCGTCACGCGTACGGGAACCGAGGGGCAGGTCCTCGAGGCCGTCCAGGACGTCACCGGCGTGGTCTCCGCTATGCCGTCGGGGGAGTCCGGCACCGGGTGGAGCCGGGTGAACGTCGTCCTGGACGCCGCCCCGGCCACCGAACGCTCGGAGGAGAGTGTGCTCGGCCTACGTGACGCCGTCGACACGGTCCCCGGCTCCGAGGCGCTCGTCGGCGGTTCGGTCGCCAAGGCGGTCGACACCTCCGAGGGCAACGTCCGCGACTTCACGCTGATCGCGCCGCTCATCCTGCTGGTGGTCTTCGTCGTCCTGATCCTCGTGCTGCGGTCCCTGATCGCCCCGCTGCTGGTGATGGCTGCCACGGTGTTGTCGTCGGTCGCCGCGCTCGGTCTCGGCACCTTCGTCACCACCCAGATCCTGGGTTTCCCCGGACTGGACGTCTCGGTGCCGCTGTACAGCTTCCTGTTCCTGGTGGCGCTGGGCGTGGACTATTCGATCTTCCTGACGATCCGCGCCCGGGAGGAGGCTGCCACCCACGCCACCCGCGAGGCCATGGTTCGTGCCGTCGCGCTGACCGGCGGCGTCATCACCTCCGCCGGCATCGTGCTGGCGTCGGTGTTCGTGGTGCTCGGTGTGCTGCCGCTGATCGTGCTCACCCAGGTCGGCGTGATCGTGGCGCTCGGCGTGCTGCTCGACACCTTCGTCGTTCGTACGCTCGTCGTCCCGGCACTGTTCACCCTGGTCGGGGACAAGGTCTGGTGGCCCGGTAATCCGCGGAGCGGCGCCGGCGCCCGTACCTCCCGGAATGCACACGACACCTCCGGTTCCGCTCACAGTACCAACGCCACCCCCGCCGATACCGCACAGGAGATCCACTCATGAATCCGCTCCGCGCTACCCGAATCCGCTCACTGGTCACCATCTCGGTGATCGCGCCACTGCTCGCCGCCGGTCTCGGGGCCGCCCCGACCGCAGGCGCCCAGGACCTCACCGACGGAGGACGCCTGGGGGGCGGTTCCTCGCAACTGCTGCCCGACGGCGTCGCGCTCGGCTCCGTGGGGGGACCCGAGCTCAGCCAGGTCGACTCCGTCGACCTGGAGAGATATGCGGGTCAGTGGCATCAGGTGGCCGCCATCCCGCAGCCGTACACGCTGCAGTGCACCAACGACACCAAGGCCGAGTACGAGATCACCTCCCCCGGCACGGTGTCGGTCCGCAACACTTGCGGTTCGGCCGTCAGCTCCGATTCCGTGATCGAGGGTGAGGCCACCGTCCGCGACACCGACACCAACGCCTCGCTCCGGGTGAACTTCCCGATGGTTCCGTTCCAGGACGAGAACGGGCCCGTCAACTACCGGATCACCTATCTGGCCGACGACTACTCGGTGGCCATCGTGGGTGATCCCACCCGGTCTTCGGGATTCGTGCTCAGTCGTGAACCGGTGCTCGCTCCCGAGCAGTGGTCGACGGTGCGACAGGTGATCGAAAACCGGGGTTGGTGGTCGTGCGCCTTCCTCACCGTTCCGATGGCAGAAGGCCGCGGCGATGTGACGCCGCTGTGCCTGCTGCCCTGACGAGAGTGATGGGTGCGGTCCGATGAGCATCGACGTCAGCTGCACGGTTCCCGTGGCCCCGGCCGAGGCGTGGCGCTACCTCGCCGCGCCGGGCGCGCTGCGGCGGCTGTCCCCACCGTTCATGTCCTTGCGCCCGGTGCACGAGGCGGGATCGCTGCGCAACGGCGAGGCCGTACTCGAACCCCGAACCGCCCTGCCGGGACCGCTGGCCGCACGGTTCGGCCCCCGGTGGGTCGCGCGGCACGACCCCCAGGGTTTCGTCGACGGCGAGCGCTTCGTCGACCGCTGCGTGTCCGAGCCCTACGCCACTGCGACCGGCTGGGTGCACGTGCATACCGTGACCGCCGGACCGACCGGCACCGCCATGCTCGGCGATCGCGTCGAGGCCCGCGTCCCCGAGCCGATGCTGACGCGTGTGTTCGCCTACCGGTACCGCCAGATGGCCGCCGATCTGGCGACGATCGCGCAGTTCGGCTCGGCAGCGGCGCCGGCGGCGACGCCCCTGACCGTCGCGGTGACGGGTGCGTCTGGCCTTATCGGCACGGCGGTGACCGCGCTCCTCGGCGTCGCGGGGCACCGCGTCATCCGGCTGACCCGCCCGGGCGGTGGCCTCAACGCCGGTAGAGACGACGCCGGGAGTTACGACGACGACAACGCCGTCGACCCCGCCCCCGCTCACCGGTCCGAGCGCGTCTGGGACCCGGCCGCTCCTGCGACTGATCTGCTCGACGGCGTCGACGTCCTGGTCCACCTGGCCGGCGCGTCGATCGCCGGTCGTTTCACCTGCAGCCACCTGCGGAAGGTTCGCGACAGCCGGATCGACCCCACCCGCCGGCTTGCGGAACTCGTGGCCGAGCGCGACGGCGCCACCGCGATGGTGCGTGCGTCGGCCGTCGGCTTCTACGGCGCCGACCGCGGCGGGGAACCACTGTCCGAATCGGCGGCCAATGGGACCGGGTCGCTCGCCGCGATCGTCGCGGACTGGGAGCGCGCCTGCGAACCCGCCCGGCAGGCCGGTGCGCGCGTGGTGAACGTGCGAACCGGGCTCGTGCTCTCGGCGGCCGGCGGGATGCTGTCGCCGCTGGCGGCGATCACCCGCACCGGCCTGGGCGGTCGCCTCGGCTCCGGGCGGCAGTGGATGTCGTGGATTTCGCTCGACGACCTCACAGACATCTACCTGCGGGCGATCGTCGACCCGGCGCTCGCCGGTGTCGTCAACGGAACCGCGCCGGAGCCGGTCACCAACGAGGACTTCACGCGGGAACTCGGCGCTGTGCTGCATCGCCCGACGGTGGTCCCGGTGCCGGGGTGGGCACCCGGGCTGCTTCTCGGCAGCCGAGGCGCTGACGAACTCGCGTTGGCGGATCAGCGGGTCCTGCCTCACGCGCTGACCGAGCTCGATCATCACTTCCGCTACCCGCGACTGCGTGAGGCGCTGGAACACGAACTCGGTGCGGAGAGCCTGCCCACCGCGCTGTAGCGGCGCTTGGCGTGACGAGCAGGGTTCCCCGGCGCTGTTGTCGGACGCTCAGCGCTGCAAGATCATCGGGACGAGCACGCGCCGCGCGAGGCCACGGATCTCGTCCTCGGACTGCACGAGCGGCGGGCCGTCGGGCATCACCACCAGCGAGTGGAGGAACCGGCCGACGGCGCTGCCGACCTCGCGCGACAGGTCCTCGACCTCCGTGTCGGTCATCGCGCGGGTGTGGACGTCGGCGTCCCACGTGTTGCGGACGAACTCCGCGACGATCTCGGTGATCGCGGCGAGCACCGAGTCGGACTGCCCGGCCAGCACGGCCATGGTCTCGATCTTGTCCACCTCGATGAGCCGGCGGACTAACTCGCTCTCGCGGATGTCGAACACCGTGCCCACGAGCAGATCCTCGACGTGCCGCACCGGGTCCCATTCCAGCGACTCGAACGACGTGAACCGGGCGTTGACGGACATCATCAACCGCTGTGCCTCGTGCGCGTAGATGGCGCGGAGCATCTGGTCGCGCGTCCCAAGTCGCCGGTAGAGGGTCACCCGGGTCACGCCGGCCGCTCGTGCGATGACGTCCGTGCTCGACGCCTTGATCCCGCGCTCGGCGAGGACCGCACACGCCACCTCGATGATGCGGATGTCCTCCGCGTCATGAACGACAGCGGCGCCGCCGTCCGCGTCCTCCGCAGACGTGCTGTCGGAGGATGCATCACCGGACGCTGTGCTGTCAGGCACTGCGTCGGCAGGACGGTCGGCGCCGCGGCCAGTGTTACGTGTCACTCTTTCATGTTACGACCTGTGGGTGGGCCGTGAGGCGTCACCGTGGAGCTGGTCGACGCAGATGGTCAGCGGGACTGCTCGCCCTCGACCGGGTAGGCACTGTAGCTGCTGGGCGAAGTCCCAGGCTGTGGGGCCTGCGGCCCGTCGATTGCGGCTGTGCCGGCCTGTCCGGGTGCAGCCTGGCCAGATGTAGAGGGGTCGGGCGCGGCCCCACCCTCGGATTCGGGAACCATGTCGAAGACGCCGGGCCTGGGCTTGCTCGCGCGGGTCTCTTCTTCGGTTACCGAGGTGGTGCCCTTCGCCGCGGCCTCCGCCATGGCGACGGACCGCGCGATCTCGGGATCGGTGGAGGTGTCGAACCACGCGTCCGGCGCGGACGGCAGATCCGCATCCGTGTCGACCTCGGAGGGTTCGTAGCGGAACACCCCGTCGTCGTCCTTCTTCGCGACGGCCTTGACGAAATTCTCCAGCGAGTCGCCGAATTGCGACGGGATCATCCACATGGTGGCGGCGTCGCCCTTGGCCATCTCCGGCAGATTCTGCACGTACTGGTAGGCCAGCATCTCCGGCGTCGGCTTGGACGCCTTGACCGCCGCATTGACGCGGGCGATCGCCGCGGCCTGGCCCTCGGCGACGAGGTAGCGCGCCGCACGCTCACCCTGCGCGCGCAGCATGCGGGACTGGCGATCGGCCTCGGCCGAGAGGATGGCCGCCTGCTTGTTGCCCTCGGCGTCGAGGATCGCGGCCTGCTTGGCGCCCTGCGCCGTGGTGATCGCAGCCTCGCGCTGGCCCTCGGCGGTGAGGATGGTGGCGCGCTTCTCGCGGTCGGCGCGCATCTGCTTCTCCATCGAGTCCTGGATGGAGGGAGGCGGATCGATCGACCGCAGCTCGACGCGGGCCACACGCAGTCCCCAGCGACCCGTCTCGGAGTCGAGCACGCCACGCAGCTGCTTGTTGATCATGTCGCGGCTGGTGAGCGTCTGCTCGAGCGTCAGACCGCCGACGACGTTACGCAGTGTCGTGGTGGCGAGCTGCTCCACAGCGATGATGTAGTTGTTGATCTCGTAGACCGCCGACTTGGGGTCGGTGACCTGGAAATAGACGACCGTGTCGATGCTCAGCGTGAGGTTGTCCTCGGTGATCATCGACTGCGGCGGGAAGGTGACGACCCGCTCGCGCAGGTCGACCTTGGCACGCACCCTGTCGATGAACGGGATGATCAGCGTCAGCTGACCGCTGGCGGTTCGTTGGTAGCGACCGAGCCGCTCGATGACGGCGGCCTCCGCCTGGGGGATGAGCTTGACCGAGCTCACCACCACCGAGGCGATTAATATGACGATGACGGCAAGGAAGATCAATCCACCCATGGCATTCCTCTGGTTGTGTCGTGCGTGTCGGGTTTATTGGTCAGACCGATGCGGAGTCCGCGACGGTCCTAGAAGCCGCGCACGACGATGGCCGTGGCGCCCTCGATCTCATGCACGAGGATCTTCTCGCCCGCGGCGAACGTCTCGCCCTCGATGAGCGGCCGCGCCGTCCAGGTGTCCCCGGAAATCTCGATCAGCCCGCTCGAGGAGTCGATGGCCTCGACGACGGTTCCGTCCCGCCCGGTCAGCGCTGCGGTGTTGGTGTCGTGCTCCGGCAGTGCCGCGAGGAGACGACGTCGGACGACCGGGCGCACGGCGACGAGCATGATGACGGAGACGAGGGCGAACGCCAGAGCCTGCCCCCAGATCGGCACGCCGAGGAACGCCGCGCCCGCACCCCCGAGCGCCCCGGCGGCCAGCATGAGCAGAAACAGTTCGCCACCCGCCGCTTCTCCGGCGGCGAGCAGCACTGCTGCCCCGAGCCAGATCAGTCCTACGTGCATGTCACGAGACTACCGGCATCACGCTGCCCGGGAGGGCGGTCCCGAGGGTCGGATCGGGGCGGACGAGCGCCGGAGCGGGACCGCTGGTGGTCGGACTAGGCTCGTCCGCGTGTCGATACTCAAGAAGTTCGCGTGGCTCTCGGTGGCCACGGCGATCGTCACCATCGTGCTCAAGATGGCGGCCTGGTATGTCACCGGTTCGGTGGGCCTGCTCTCCGATGCCGCGGAGTCGGTGGTCAACCTGGTCGCCGCCCTCATCGCGGTCGGGGCGGTGACCGTCGCCGAGCGACCGGCCGACGACGACCACCAGTACGGACACTCCAAGGCCGAGTACTTCTCGGCGGGCGTCGAGGGCGCGATGATCTTCATAGCCGCCGCGTTCATCCTCGTGGTGAGTGTCGAGCGCATCATCAATCCGGCACCGCTGGAATCCATGGGCGTCGGCCTGGCGATCTCGGTGGTCGCCGCGGTGATCAACGGGATCGTCGGGGCGGCTCTCGTGCGAGCCGGCACCACACACCGCTCGCCGACCCTCAAGGCGGACGGCAAGCACCTCATCACCGACGTGATCACCTCCGTCGGCGTGGTGGTGGGCCTGACGCTCGCGTGGCTCACCGGGTGGGAGATCCTCGACCCGTTGGTGGCGATAGGAGTGGGGCTGAACATCCTGTTCATCGGCTACAAGCTGGTCAAGGAATCCGGAATGGGGCTGATGGACGCAACCCTCCCGGAAGAGGACAACCGGGCGATCGAGGAGGTGCTGGATCGCCATCGCGAGCCGGGGCGCGTCGACTTCCACGAGTTGCGCACCCGTGAGTCAGGCAAGTGGCGCTTCGTCGAGTTCCACGCCCTGGTGCCGGGGGACTGGAGCGTCGATCGCGGGCACGACCTGGTGGAGACGGTCGAGCAGGAGATCCACGCGGCCCTGCCGAACTCCCACATCGCCAGCCACCTCGAGCCGATCGAGGATGAGCGCGCCTACAACGACGTCCATCTCTGACCTACCCGGCCTCCGACCGGCCTCCGACCCGCCCGCGCGCTCCCGCCCGCACGTGCCGTGCCGCTGTCGGGCCTGCCGCCCGCGTTGGCGCCGCGTGGTCGCAAATTATGCTGGCGTCGGGGCCTGCCCTGGGAGAATGTGAGGGGGTCAGACCACTCGGCGAAAGTTGGTCTGCGCAAGTCGCGCAGTCCGGCCCGATACCAGTCGTACTCTTGTCCGCGTGGCACACCCGATCATGTTCGACGCCGACGATCCGCTGCTCGCGCGGCTGCGGGCCATCTGCATGGAGTTCCCGGACGCTGCGGAAAAGATCTCGCACGGACGGGTGGTCTGGTTCACGACCAAGGTGTTCGCGGTCTACGGCGGCAAGGTCAAGGGCGACCACGCCGACCCGATGCTCGACCGGGCGCTGCTCTTCCTCCCGGATCCGGCAGAACGCCTCGCACTGGACCAGGACGAGCGATTCCACGTGCCCGCCTACTACGGCCCGGCCGGGTGGCTGGCGCTGCCGCTCGATGTGGGTCGCGCGCGGGGGCAAGCCGCTGCGGAGGTCGACCCAGCAGACGTGGCTCCTTCGGGCGCGGGTCCTGTCGGCGTGGACTGGAGCGAGGTGTCCGAGCTGGTCGAGTCCTCGTACCGCCAGACCGCCGGCGTCCGCCGGGTGGCCCGCCTCGACGCGGCTACCGGGGCAGGGCGGTCGCGATGAGACTGGCGTGCAGCCCCCCGGGGTGGGTGCGTTGCGCGGTGATCGCGAAGTCCGCCCCGGCGAGCACCTCGGCCATCGTCTCAACCGGCCAACGGTAGGCGCGGCTCCCGGGGTGGTCGAACGCCTCCAGGCGGGGACCGGCGAAGAACGCGACGAGCATCGACCCGCCGTCGACGAGGATTCGCCGGAGCGTGGTCGCCGCTTCCGGCATCTCCTCGGGACGGAGGTGGATGAGCGAGTACCAGGCCAGAATGCCCGACCACAATGGCGAGTCGCCGGTGTCAGCGGTCTCGGCGAGATCGGCGATCGAGGCTTGACGGAACGCGACCGCAGGGTGGGCCCGTCGGGCGATGCCGACCAACTCAGCCACGGGCTCGAGTCCCTCGATGCTGTACCCCAGCGTTGCGAGGTGACCGGCCCACCGCCCAGTGCCCGAGCCCACGTCCAGGATCGGCCCCCGGACGGTGCCGGCCCAGTGCTCGATCACCGCACGATCAGGATCGGCCGAGGAGACGACTGTGCCCAGCATGTCGGCGATTTCGGAAGCGCGTGATCCGTACGCGGTCAGTACTTCGTCAGTCGCCACGGGGTCACCGTATCTCCGCAGCCTGAGACCTCGCCGCCCGCAGGCCTGCCGTCCGCCCTGACCGCCCGTAGTAACTGCGACCCGCCAGATTCTGTTGGTGCCAGTATCCGCGCACCAGCAGTGGCAGATCCGGAATCCAGAAGCCGTCTCCCATCGGGGTGACGCTCCCGCGGGCGCCGAGCTCGACATCCGCAGAGACGATGCCGGGCCCCTCCGTGGTCCGCCTGGAGGCCAGGACGGTGCCGTCCGGGTCGACGATCTGCGTGGCCCCCACGAACTCGGTCTCGTACGGGACCGAGAGATCCGAGCCCGGCGCCAGCA
>NZ_JBSHMJ010000051.1:0-18473 GCF_053645265.1 Dietzia sp. NPDC055343
CGCTCAGGCGGGGCGCCCCTTACTCTATTTGTCGACTTCCGGTAGGTCGGACGGACAGGTGGTCACCGGCGACGTCCGAGCACGCTCATCGCCACGGAGAGCCCGATCGCGGCCACGCCGGCCAGCGCGGTCACCGCCACCGCGGCGACCTGCTCGGCCGAGGCGGAGTGTTCACCGCGTGCCGAGCCGATGACCCCGTGCCGCCGGTCGACCTCTTCGAGCGCGCGCAGCAGTTCGTCCGGGTTCCCGCCCTTGTCCGGGTGATGACGCAGCACGGCCTGACGACGGTCCCTCTTGTAGGCGGCGGGATCACGTGGTTCGCGGCGGGTGTTCACGGGGGAGCTCCTCGGGACAGGCTCGTCAGGTCGATGGTCGTTCCGACGATACCCGTGCGGGGGCGGGGCCCCGCGGCGCCGGTGGACGCCTCTGTACCGGGTCCGCCCCGGGCGATTTTGCTCTGTGCGCCACCGTGCGGCATACTGGTGAAGTTGCCCGGACAAGGCGGCATCCGAACGTGGGTACATTTTACCCGCGGCAGGGGCCGGGTTGGCCGGGCGAGCACGACCGTGGCGGGTGAGCGATCACCCGCTGGAAAAGTGGGAGGGCGACACGCCCGACCGCGTGGACGCGTCGTGACACGTCAACAGCGGCAGCGGATCGGTCCGCCGTCTTCTTCGCCCAGCGGGGAGCGGCATCCCGTCCTCTGGATCACCTGAGTCGTGTTGCGCCTATGGCCGCGCGTCCGGGGACCTCCACGACGGGCACCGATGCACGAGACCGGGTGGTAGACGGTTTGACGGTGTCACATATGACAAGCGAACACAGCAGTGTCCCCGCCAGGCGAGGGCGCTCACGACAGCCGCCTTCACGGGCGGGAGGAGAAGAGGACGAAGTGGCGGGACAAAAGATCCGCATCCGGCTCAAGGCCTACGACCACGAGGCGATCGACGCCTCGGCGCGCAAGATCGTCGAGACGGTGACCCGTACCGGCGCTCGCGTCGTCGGTCCGGTGCCGCTGCCCACCGAGAAGAACGTTTACTGCGTCATCCGCTCGCCGCACAAGTACAAGGACTCGCGTGAGCACTTCGAGATGCGTACCCACAAGCGGCTGATCGACATCCTCGACCCCACGCCCAAGACCGTGGACGCGCTCATGCGCATCGACCTGCCTGCCAGCGTCGACGTCAACATCCAGTGACCTCCGACCGCGTAGCGGTCAGCAAGCAACGTGCAGCGGAGACAGTGAACAGATGAGTAACACCGAGATCAAGGGCATCCTGGGCGCCAAGCTCGGCATGACCCAGGTCTTCGACGAGAACAACCGGGTGGTTCCGGTCACCGTCGTCAAGGCCGGGCCGTGCGTCGTCACCGGGATTCGTACCGAAGAGACCGACGGCTACAACGCCGTCCAGATCGCGTTCGGCGCGATCGACCCCCGCAAGGTCACCAAGCCTGTCGCGGGTCAGTTCGACAAGGCCGGGGTCACCCCGCGCCGCCATGTCGCGGAGATCCGCCTCGAGAATGCCGAGCAGGCCGCCGGCTTCGAGATCGGCCAGGAGCTCGGCGCGGACGTGTTCGAGGACGGCGCTTTCGTCGACGTCACCGGAACGTCCAAGGGCAAGGGCTTCGCCGGCACCATGAAGCGTCACGGCTTCGCCGGTCAGGGCGCCTCGCACGGTACCCAGGCCGTCCACCGCAAGCCGGGCTCGATCGGTGGCGCCGCCACCCCGGGTCGCGTCTTCCGCGGCAAGAAGATGGCTGGCCGCATGGGTAACGAGCGGGTCACCACCATGAACCTCAAGGTCCACAAGGTCGACGCCGAGGCCGGCGTCCTCCTCATCAAGGGTGCCATCCCCGGTCGCAACGGCGGCCTCGTGATGGTCCGTTCCGCAGTGAAGGGCGGTGCGCGCGCATGACCACCACGGAGAACACCGTGAACCTCAAGCTCGACGTCCGTACTCCGGCCGGGAAGACCGACGGTGCCGTCGAGCTCCCCGCCGAGATCTTCGGTGTCGAGCCCAACCTGCCGCTGATGCATCAGGTCGTGGTGGCCCAGCTGGCCGCCGCACGTCAGGGCACCCACTCGACCAAGACCCGTGGCGAGGTGCGCGGCGGTGGCCGCAAGCCGTTCCGTCAGAAGGGCACCGGCCGCGCTCGCCAGGGCTCGACCCGCGCACCCGCGTACACCGGCGGTGGCACCGTCCACGGTCCGAAGCCGCGGGACTACTCGCAGCGCACGCCCAAGAAGATGAAGGCCGCCGCCCTGCGCGGTGCCCTCTCCGACCGGGTCGCCAGCGAGCGGCTCCACGTGGTGACCGAGTTCATCGAGGGGCAGAAGCCGTCGACCTCGGGCGTCCGGACGTTCCTGGCGTCGTTGTCCGACCGCAAGAAGTTCCTGATCGTGGTGGGTCGTGAGGACCTCGCTGCATGGCGTTCGGTCGCCAACCTCGATCACGTCCACCCGATCGCTCCGGATCAGCTCAACACCTACGACGTCCTCAACGCCGACGACGTCGTGTTCACGGTCGAGACTCTGGACGCGTTCGTCACGCAGGCGGGTCGCATCCTCGCCGGCAAGGCTGCGAAGGAGGCCGACAAGTGAGCACAGTCGCCGATCCCCGGGACGTGATTCTCGCCCCGGTCGTCTCCGAGAAGGCCTACGGCCTGCTCGAGCAGGGCGTGTACACGTTCCTGGTGGCGCCGGACGCCAACAAGACGCAGATCAAGATCGCCATCCAGGAGATCTTCGGCGTCACCGTTGATTCCGTCAACACCGCAAACCGTAAGGGCAAGCGCAAGCGCACCCGCACCGGGTTCGGTCAGCGCAAGAGCACCAAGCGCGCCATCGTGACCCTCGCGGCCGACAGCAAGCCCATCGAGATCCCGGGTCTGACCGCCTGACGGCGGGAAGAGTTAAGGACGAGAGAACCTCATGGCTATCCGCAAGTACAAGCCCACGACCCCCGGTCGTCGCGGCTCGAGCGTCTCGGACTTCGCCGAGATCACCCGCTCGACGCCCGAGAAGTCGCTGCTGCGCCCGCTGAGCAAGACCGGCGGTCGTAACGGGCACGGCCGAATCACCACTCGCCACAAGGGCGGTGGACACAAGCGCCAGTACCGTGTCATCGACTTCCGTCGCAACGACAAGGACGGCGTGCTCGCCACCGTCGCGCACATCGAGTACGACCCGAACCGCACCGCCAACATTGCCCTGCTGCACTACGCAGACGGTGAGAAGCGGTACATCCTGGCCCCGCGCAACCTGAGGCAGGGCATGAAGGTCGAGTCGGGCGCGAACGCCGACATCAAGATCGGCAACAACCTGCCGCTCCGCAACATCCCCGCTGGCACCGTCGTGCACGTGGTGGAGCTGCGTCCGGGCGGGGGCGCCAAGATGGCCCGCGCGGCCGGCGCCGGAATCCAGCTTCTCGGTAAGGAAGGTGCCTACGCCACGCTGCGTATGCCCTCCGGCGAGATCCGTCGTGTCGACGTCCGTTGCCGGGCGACGATCGGCGAGGTCGGCAACGCCGAGCAGATCAACATCAACTGGGGTAAGGCCGGCCGCATGCGGTGGAAGGGCGTTCGCCCGACCGTCCGTGGTGTGGTCATGAACCCCGTCGACCACCCGCACGGCGGTGGCGAGGGTAAGACGTCCGGTGGACGTCACCCCGTCAGCCCGTGGGGACAGCTTGAGGGACGTACCCGCAAGCCCAACAAGGCGAGTGACAGTCTTATCGTCCGTCGCCGTCGCACCGGCAAGAAGCGCTAAGGAGGGAAACTAGGATGCCTCGTAGTCTCAAGAAGGGTCCGTTCGTCGACGAACACCTCCTCGCGAAGGTGGACGTGCAGAACGACAAGGGCACTCATCAGGTCATCAAGACCTGGTCGCGTCGCTCGACGATCCTGCCCGATTTCATCGGACACACGTTTGCCGTTCATGACGGCCGCAAGCATGTGCCCGTGTTCGTGTCCGACTCGATGGTGGGTCACAAGCTCGGCGAGTTCGCGCCGACGCGCACGTTCAAGGGGCACATCAAGGACGATCGGAAGAGTAAGCGTCGATGAGCACTGATACCCAGCAGAACGAGCAGCAGGCCGATCAGAACCTGACGGCCCGCGCTACCGCGAAGTTCGTCCGTGTCACGCCCATGAAGGCGCGTCGCGTGATCGACCTGATCCGTGGCAAGGACGCTGCAGACGCGCTGAACACGCTGCGGTTCGCCCCGCAGTCCGCCAGCGAGCCCGTCGCCAAGGTCCTGGCCTCCGCGATCGCCAACGCAGAGAACAACCTCGACCTGGATCCCCGGACCCTGGTCGTCTCGACGGCGTACGCCGACGAGGGCCCGACGCTCAAGCGGTTCCAGCCGCGTGCACAGGGTCGTGCGTTCCGCGTGCGTAAGCGCACGAGCCACATCACCATCGAGGTGACCAGCGTGCCCGACAAGGCCGGTGCCGGCCGGGGACGTCGCAACCAGGGAGGTGCCCGCTAAATGGGACAGAAGATCCAGCCGCACGGCTTCCGTCTCGGCATCACCTCGGACTGGACGTCCAAGTGGTATGCCGACAAGCAGTACGCAGACTACGTCGCCGAGGACATCAAGATCCGCGAGCTCCTGTCCAAGGGCATGGAGCGGGCCGGAATCTCGGGCGTCGACATCTCGCGTACCCGTGACCGGGTCCACGTCGATATCCACACCGCCCGCCCGGGCATCGTGATCGGTCGTCGTGGCGCCGAGGCCGACCGCCTGCGTGGCGAGCTCGAGAAGCTCACCGGCAAGCAGGTCCACCTCAACATCCTCGAGATCAAGAACACCGAGGCCGACGCCCAGCTGGTGGCCCAGGGCATCGCCGAGCAGCTCACGAACCGCGTGGCGTTCCGCCGTGCGATGCGTAAGGGCATCCAGTCGGCCATGCGTCAGCCCCAGGTCAAGGGCATCAAGGTGGTCTGCTCGGGTCGTCTCGGCGGCGCCGAGATGTCCCGCTCGGAGCGGTACCACGAGGGACGCGTCCCTCTGCACACCCTGCGTGCCGAGATCGATTACGGCACCTACGAGGCCAAGACGACCTTCGGTCGCATCGGCGTCAAGGTGTGGATCTACAAGGGTGACGTCGTCGGCGGTCGTCGCGAGTCCGACCAGTTCGCCCAGTCCAGCAACCGCGGCGGTGGCGACCGTGGCCCGCGCCGCGAGCGTGGCGCCGGCCGTCCGCGTCGTTCCGGCGCCCAGGGCACCACGGCCACGAGCACCGAGACCGGCCGTGCCGGCTCGGCTGCCCCGGCCGAGGCGCCCGCAGAAAACAAGGAGGCCTGACAGTGCTGATCCCCAAGCGCGTCAAGCACCGCAAGCAGCACCACCCCGGTCGTAAGGGCGGGGCGAAGGGCGGCACCAAGGTCACGTTCGGTGACTACGGCATCCAGGCTCTCGAGCCGGCCTACATCACCAACCGGCAGATCGAGTCCGCTCGTATCGCGATCAACCGCCACATCAAGCGTGGCGGCAAGGTCTGGATCAACATCTACCCGGATCGTCCGCTGACGAAGAAGCCCGCCGAGGTCCGGATGGGTTCCGGTAAGGGATCCGTCGAGTGGTGGGTCGCCAACGTCAAGCCGGGTCGCATCCTGTTCGAGATGTCGTACCCGAACGAGGAGACCGCCCGGGAGGCTCTGCGCCGTGCGCAGCACAAGCTCCCGTGCAAGACCCGCATCGTCACCCGGGAGGAGCAGTTCTGATGGCAAGTGGAATCACCGCCCCCGAGCTGCGCGAGCTCGACGCCGATGCGCTGACCGCGCGCCTTCGCGAGGCCAAGGAAGAGCTGTTCAACCTGCGCTTCCAGATGGCCACCGGTCAGCTGACCAACAACCGTCGCCTGCGGGTCGTACGACACGACATCGCGCGCATCTACACCGTCATCCGTGAGCGTGAGCTCGGGCTGTCGGCGGCGCCGGGTGATGCCAAGTGAGTGACAAGGAAACAGTTGTGACTGAGTCAGGCGAGAGCACGGAGCGCAACAGCCGCAAGGTGCGCATCGGGTACGTCGTGTCCGACAAGATGGAGAAGACCATCGTCGTCGAGCTCGAGGACCGCGTGAAGCATCCCCTGTACGGCAAGATCATGCGCCGTACCGAGCGTGTGAAGGCGCACGACGAGACCAACACCGCCGGCATCGGCGATCGCGTGCGGATCATGGAGACCCGCCCGATCTCCGCCAGCAAGCGGTACCGCCTCGTCGAGGTGCTGGAGCGGGCCAAGTAGCCCACTCCACTCAGATAGTCCGGCCCGGCCACGAGAACTCTCGTGGCCGGGCCGACGTCTATTTTCAGTGTTCCTCGCAGTAAAACCGCCGCAGAGGATTACCCTGGCGAAACAAAATCTGAGTAATGTGTCACCCGTTCGAAGGGCACCTCGTGTCAGACAGGAGCGACACATGAACACCCGGATCTTCTCGGGCCCCAGGCCTCCGCGTACTCGCGGTGGTCGGCGCCGGTCCTACCCGGTTGCTGTCGCGGCCGCGGTGGCCGCACTCTCAGTCATCGGCGTGCCCGCGGTGAGCGCCCAGGGCTCCGGGGCGGGATCACTGGATCCGCAGTCGGTTGCCCCCAGTGTCGCCCCCGGCAGCCTGTTCGGCGTACCGTCGCTCAGCCTGGCCGCGGCGACCCAGCTCGGAGCCCCGATCCCACTCACGGCTGTCCTCGGCTCCCTCGGGATGGTGGGGTCGTCGGACTTCGCCAGGCCGGGTAGTTCGAACAGCGCGCCGGCGGAGCCCATAGCGACGCGGGACCCGGACATCACAGCGACAACGGTCAGGTCGGTCGAGCCACTGTTCCCGGCATCGACAGACGAGGTGGACCGCCGCGCAGAGGTATGGACCGTCACGTCGGAATCGATGCAGCGTGAGGTGCGGGTCGAGGTCTACCGGGCTCCGGCCGGGGTCGACGCCCCGAACATGTACTTCCTCGACGGTGTGGGTAGTGAGTCGCCGTCGGGCTGGAGCGGGGGGATGGGATGGGGCGATCCCCGGCTGCGCCAGCGTGCGGTGAACGTGGTCGCGCCCACGGGGGCGCCGTCCTCGATGTGGAGTGACTGGGAGGAAGACGACCCGGTCCTCGGCCCGAACATGTGGGAGACCTTCCTGGTGGAGGAGCTGCCCGGACTACTCTCCACAGGCCTGGAGGGCGCGGCGGAGCCCGTCGCGCATAACGGCGACTGGGGAGTCCTGGGTGTGTCGATGGGCGCGGCATCGGCCGTGCATCTCGCGAACACCAACGACATGTTCGGGGGAGTGGCCGGCGTCAGCGGCGCCTACTCCACGATGGACGCTCTCGGGTACCAGTACGCGAGGTTGACCGTGGCCGCGCGGGGTGGCGACGCGACCAACATGTGGGGCCCCCGGGGCGCGGAGCCGTGGCGTGAGCACGACACGATCGCGAACGCCGCCGGGCTGGCGGGCAAGTCCGTCTACCTCAGCGCCGCGACCGGCCGCGTCGGGTCGAGTGAACTCGGACGCTTCGGTAGTAACGAGATGGTCCTTCTCGACGGGCACGTGTTGGAGAAGGGATCGTTCGAGAGCACGCGTGCGCTGGAATCGGCCCTCGCCTCCGTCCCCGGTGTGCGCCTGGAGATGAACTATATGCCGACCGGCATCCACAACTGGCCGGTGTTCGTCACCGAAATGCTCCCGGGTACCGACCACATCCTGAGCGGACTGGCGCCGGCCACACCCAACGGGCGCACGACCACCGGGGCGGTGGGGGAGCGGGCTTCGGGCTCCCTCGGGTCGGCGACCTCCAGCGGATCGGCCGGCTCCCGTGGTGGCACCGGGTCGCTCGGTTCGAGCGGGCGATGATCCGGATTTGGGCTGAGTAGCCCGCTCACCCTACACTGGAGCAGTTGCCCGACCTGCGCGCGTCCGCGCGTGCGGCCCGGCGACATGACCGCGTGTGTCGGGTCGGTATCCGGCACACAGAGAACAGACCTGGTCAGGAGAACCATGATCCAGCAGGAGTCGCGACTGAAGGTCGCCGACAACACGGGTGCCAAGGAGATTCTGTGCATCCGCGTTCTCGGTGGATCCAAGCGTCGCTACGCGGGCGTCGGTGACATCATCGTCGCCAGCGTCAAGGACGCCATCCCCGGTGGCAACGTCAAGAAGGGCGAGATCGTCAAGGCGGTCATCGTGCGCACCGCCAAGGAGCGCCGTCGCCCGGACGGCTCGTACATCAAGTTCGATGAAAACGCCGCCGTCATCATCAAGAACGACAACGATCCGCGCGGAACGCGCATCTTCGGGCCCGTCGGCCGCGAGCTGCGCGACAAGAAGTTCATGCGCATCGTCTCGCTGGCTCCGGAGGTGCTCTGACATGAAGGTTCACAAGGGCGACACGGTGCTCGTCATCTCGGGCAAGGACAAGGGCGCCAAGGGTAAGGTCATCCAGGCCTTCCCGGCGCAGGAGAAGGTCCTCGTCGAGGGCGTCAACCGCATCAAGAAGCACACCTCCAACTCGGCTGCCGAGCGTGGCGCCTCCTCCGGTGGCATCGTCACCCAGGAGGCCCCGATCCACGTGTCGAACGTGATGGTCGTGGACGCTGACGGCACCCCGACCCGGGTCGGAATCCGCACCGACGAGAACGGCAAGCGTGTCCGTGTCTCGCGCAAGACCGGGAAGGACCTGTGACCATGACTGAGACCGCTCTTCCCACTGGTTACACCCCGCGCCTCAAGGCCAAGTACATCAGCGAGATCAAGCCGGCGCTGAACGAGACGTTCGAGTACGAGAACGTCATGCAGATCCCCGGCGTCGTCAAGGTCGTCGTGAACATGGGTGTCGGTGACGCAGCTCGCGACGCCAAGCTCATCAACGGTGCGATCAACGACCTCACCCTGATCACCGGTCAGAAGCCAGAGGTCCGTCGGGCCCGCAAGTCGATCGCGCAGTTCAAACTGCGTGAGGGCATGCCGATCGGCGCCCGCGTCACCCTCCGTGGTGATCGCATGTGGGAGTTCCTGGATCGCCTGACGACCGTTGCCCTTCCCCGCATCCGCGACTTCCGTGGTCTGTCGGGCAAGCAGTTCGACGGCCACGGCAACTACACGTTCGGCCTCAACGAGCAGAGCATGTTCTACGAGATCGACGTGGACAAGATCGACCGCCCCCGCGGCATGGACATCACGGTCGTCACCACGGCGACCAACAACGAAGAGGGCCGAGCGCTGCTCAAGCAGCTCGGCTTCCCCTTCAAGGAGGACTGACCTCCGCCCGGCCGGACCGGCCGTCCCCGCCGGGGCTTCGCGTCATGCGCTGGCCCCGGCGGCGGGCAGACGGCCCAGTCGTCAGGTCGTCCACGGTGAGAAGAGCGCCGGGGACGGCGGGACACCCGGCACGCCCCACGGGGACCCCGGATCCCACACAAGAGAACATTCGCACTCTTCGTGATAGGCCCACGACGTCAGCTGCCCGGCCCACAGGCCGCCGCACACGACGTGTTGCATGGGAACCGTTACGAGAAAGGAACATGGTCCATCCATGTCGATGACCGATCCCATCGCGGACATGCTGACGCGTGTGCGTAACGCCAATTCGGCGTTCCACGAAACCGTGTCGATGCCGCATTCCAAGCTCAAGAGCAACATCGCGGCGATCCTCAAGCAGGAGGGCTACATCGCCGACTACGCCGTGGCCGACGCCGAGGTGGGCAAGAAGCTCACCATCGACCTCAAGTACGGCCCGTCGCGCCAGCGGAGCATCCAGGGCATCAAGCGCATCTCCAAGCCGGGTCTGCGCGTGTATGCCAAGTCGACCGAGTTGCCCAAGGTCCTCGGTGGCCTGGGTGTCGCGATCATCTCGACCTCCCAGGGGCTCCTCACCGACCGTCAGGCGAACAACAAGAAGGTGGGCGGGGAAGTCCTCGCCTACGTCTGGTAAGGGGGCGAGAAATGTCACGTATCGGCAAGGCTCCGATCAACGTCCCGTCCGGTGTCGACATCAAGGTCGACGGCCAGACCGTCACGGTCAAGGGCCCCAAGGGTGAGCTCACCCAGGTGCTGCCCGACCCCATCTCGGTGACGATCGAGGAGGGCACCCTCACGGTGAACCGTCCCGATGACCACCGCGACAACCGCTCCCTGCACGGCCTCTCGCGCTCGCTGATCAACAACATGGTCGTCGGCGTCACCGAGGGCTACAAGCAGGACATGGAGATCTTCGGCGTCGGTTACCGCGTCGTGGCCAAGGGCAAGGACCTCGAGTTCGCGCTCGGCTACTCGCACCCGGTGCCGGTCACCGCTCCCGACGGCATCGCGTTCGCCGTGGACGGTGCGACCAAGTTCTCGATCTCCGGTATCGACAAGCAGCAGGTGGGCCAGATCGCCGCCAACATCAAGCGACTGCGGAAGCACGACCCGTACAAGGGTAAGGGCATCCGCTACGCGGGCGAGCAGGTCCGTCGCAAGGTCGGAAAGACGGGTAAGTGATCATGAGCAGCACCAAGAAGCGTTCCCCGCTGGGTACCGATGCCTCGACCGCACGTCGGGAGAGCCGCGCCCGGCGCCATTACCGCCTCCGCAAGAAGGTCTCCGGTACGCCGGAGCGTCCGCGGTTGGTCGTCAACCGGTCCTCGCGCCACATGCACGCCCAGATCGTCGACGACCTGGCCGGCCGTACGTTGGCCGCCGCGTCGACCATCGAGGCCGATGTGCGTGCACTCGAGGGCGACAAGAAGGCCCGCAGCGCGAAGGTCGGCCAGCTCCTGGCCGAGCGTGCGAAGGCCGCCGGCATCGACGCAGTCGTGTTCGACCGTGGTGGCAACCGGTACCACGGCCGGATCGCGTCGCTCGCCGACGCCGCCCGCGAGGGTGGGCTGGAGTTCTGATGATCAACACCACTGCACTGACCGCTAATGGAAGGACCGTCTGATGCCGGGACGTCAGCGTCGTGACGGCGGAAGCAACGGGCCCGCCGCAGACAACAAGAACACCAACGACAACGCCCAGGGCCGCGGCAACGACCGTGGCCGTGGTCGGGGCCGCGACGATCGTCGGGGTCGCGACGAGGAGAAGTCGCAGTACATCGAGCGCGTCGTCACCATCAACCGCGTCTCCAAGGTCGTGAAGGGTGGCCGTCGCTTCAGCTTCACCGCCCTCGTGATCCTCGGTGACGGTAACGGCATGGTCGGCGTCGGCTACGGCAAGGCCAAGGAGGTGCCGGCGGCCATCCAGAAGGGTGCCGAGGAGGCCCGGAAGAACTTCTTCCGCGTTCCGCTCATCGGCTCCACCATCCCCCACCCGATCCAGGGTGAGGAGGCCGCCGGTGTCGTCATGCTCCGTCCGGCTTCGCCCGGTACCGGTGTCATCGCCGGCGGCGCCGCCCGCGCCGTGCTGGAGTGCGCCGGCGTCAACGACATCCTGTGCAAGTCGCTGGGGTCGGACAACGCGATCAACGTCGTGCACGCCACCGTGGCCGCGCTCAAGGGCCTGCATCGTCCGGAGGAGGTCGCGGCTCGTCGTGGCCTGCCGATCGAGGACGTCGCTCCCGCAGGCATGCTCCGCGCCCGTGCCGGACAGGGGGCCTGATCATGGCTAACCTCAAGATCACCCAGGTCCGCGGGACCATCGGGTCCAAGAAGAACCAGCGGGACTCCCTGCGTACGCTCGGCCTCAAGGGCATCCGGAAGTCGGTCGTGCGTGAGGACAACGCGCAGACCCGGGGTCTCATCAACGTCGTGAACCACCTCGTCGTGGTCGAAGAGACGGAGTGAGCATGAGCATCAAGTTGCACCACCTGCGCCCGGCGCCCGGTGCCCACACCGAGAAGACCCGTGTCGGTCGTGGTGAGGGTTCGAAGGGCAAGACCGCCGGCCGCGGCACCAAGGGCACCAAGGCCCGTAAGAACGTCCCCGCCGGGTTCGAGGGCGGCCAGATGCCGATCCAGATGCGTCTCCCGAAGCTCAAGGGCTTCAAGAACCGCAACAAGGTCGTCTTCCAGGTCGTCAATGTCTCGGACATCGAGCGGCTGTTCCCGAACGGGGGACAGGTCGGCGTCGCCGATCTCGTCGCCGCCGGTGCCGTTCGCAAGAACGAGCCGGTCAAGGTGCTCGGTGACGGGGAGATCTCCGTCGCTGTCACCGTGACCGTCGACAAGGTTTCCGCGTCGGCCAAGAGCAAGATCGAGGCTGCCGGCGGAAGCGTGTCGGAGGCCGGGGCCTGATTCCCCGACCGGCCCCCACGGGGGCCGACGACGGGTGCAGGGGCCGTGTCCGAGACTCTCGGATCCGGCCCCTGCGTTCGTCTTGATAGAGTTTTCCCGTTGTGCGTTCCGGGGCCGACCGATCGGTCTCACCGTCCGTTCCCGGCGCATCTGATCTCGACGACAGGCGGCCGCGAGCCGTCAATGACCAGGAGGACATGTGCTCTCCGCACTCGCGTCCGCGATCAAGGACAGTGACCTGAGGAAGAAGATCTTCTTCACGCTCGGGATCATCATCCTGTACCGGATCGGCGCACAGATCCCGTCGCCCGGCGTCGACTATCCCAAGCTCCGCGGGTTGCTCGACACGGCGATGACCGGAGACAACGCGCAGTTGTACTCCCTGGTCAATCTCTTCTCGGGTGGCGCACTCCTGCAGCTGTCGGTCTTCGCCATCGGCATCATGCCGTACATCACGGCCAGCATCATCGTGCAGCTGCTCACCGTGGTCATCCCGCACTTCGAGCAGCTGAAGAAGGAAGGCCAGTCGGGCCAGGCCAAGATGACGCAGTACACGCGTTATCTGACCATCGCCCTCGCCGTCCTCCAGTCCGCCGGCATCGTCGCGCTCGCCGACCGTGGTCAGCTCCTCGGCAACGGCCAGTCGGTCCTGATGGACAACGACATCCTCACGCTGATCACCATCGTGCTCGTCATGACCGGCGGCGCCGCCCTCGTCATGTGGTTCGGCGAGCTCATCACCGACCGTGGCGTCGGTAACGGCATGTCCCTGCTCATCTTCGCCGGAATCGCCTCCCGCATCCCGGCGGAGGGTGTGAACATCTACCAGAACTCGTCGACGCTGAAGTTCGCCGCGGTGATGTTCGCCGTGGTGCTGATCGTCGTCGCCGTCGTCTTCGTCGAGCAGGGTCAGCGTCGGATCCCGGTCCAGTACGCCAAGCGCATGGTCGGACGTCGCCAGTACGGCGGCACCTCCACCTACCTTCCGCTCAAGGTCAACCAGGCCGGCGTCATCCCGGTCATCTTCGCGTCGTCGCTGATGTACGTGCCGATCCTCATCACTCAGTTGATCTCCGGTCCCGACGGCACGGGCGATGGATTCTGGCAGCGCTATGTCATGCAGTACCTGCAGAACCCCTCGAGCGTGGGCTACATCCTCCTGTACTTCGTCCTGATCATCTTCTTCTCGTACTTCTACGTCGCCATCCAGTTCGATCCGATGGAGCAGGCCGAGAACATGAAGAAGTACGGCGGCTTCATCCCGGGCATCCGTCCCGGTCGACCGACCGCCGAGTACCTGGGCTACGTCCTCAACCGCATCCTTCTGTTCGGCTCCCTGTACCTCGGTCTCATCGCGGTGCTCCCGAACATCTTCCTGGACATGGGCAGCGGGGGTGGAGATCTCCAGAACATGCCGTTCGGCGGTACCGCGGTGCTCATCATGGTCTCCGTGGGCCTCGACACCGTGAAGCAGATCGAGGCGCAGCTGATGCAGCGCAACTACGAGGGTTTCCTCAAGTAGCCGCTCAGGATCACGCGCAACACAACACCGTAGAAAGGCTGGTCATCACCATGCGTCTCGTCCTCCTCGGCCCTCCCGGCGCCGGCAAGGGAACCCAGGCGGCCCTGCTCTCCGAGAAGCTCGGCGTGCCCCACATCTCGACCGGCGACCTGTTCCGCGCGAACATCTCGCAGGGGACCGATCTGGGCAAGGAGGCGAAGTCGTACATAGACGCGGGCAACCTCGTCCCCGCCGAGGTCACCAACCGCATGGTCGAGGCGCGTATCGCCGAGCCCGACGCCACCGAGGGCTTTCTCCTCGACGGCTACCCGCGCAGCGTCGAGCAGGCGGATGCGCTCAAGGTCATGCTCGCCGAGTCGGGCAACTCGCTCGACGGCGTGCTCGAGTTCCGCGTGGACGAGGACACGATCGTCGCACGGATGCTGGCCCGCGGCCGCGAGGACGACACGGAGGACGTCATCCGCAACCGGATGTCGGTCTACCAGTCGGAGACCGCACCTCTGCTGGAGTACTACGCGGGGCAGGTGTCGACCATCGACGCCGTCGGTGAGGTCGAGGAGATCAACTCCCGCGCACTCGCCGCTCTCGGACGCTGACGACCGCCGTGTTCGGTAGATCCCGCAAAGGGGCGGTCACCGCACGCACCCCGGGTGAACTCGATGCCATGGAGGCGGCCGGCCGGATCGTCGGCCGGGCCCTGGTGGCGGCCCGGGAGGCGGCCGTTCCCGGAGCGACGACCGCTGATCTCGACGCGATCGTCGAACAGCTGATCCGGGATGCCGGTGCGGTGCCGTCCTTCAAGGGCTACGAGGGGTTCCCGGGGTCGGTCTGTTCCTCGGTGAACGAGGTCGTGGTCCACGGCATCCCCGGCTCGTCCACGGTGCTGGCCGAGGGCGACCTGGTGTCCGTCGACTGTGGAGCGATACTCGACGGCTGGCACGGCGATTCCGCCTGGTCCTTCGGCGTCGGGGCGCTCGAGCCGGGGGTGCAGGCGCTGAATGACGCGACCCGCGAGGTCCTGGCCGAGGGCATGCTCGCCATGCGGCCGGGTAACCGGCTCACGGACATCTCGCATGCACTCGAGGTCGCGACCCGCCGCGCCGAGGAGCGGCACGGCGTATCGCTGGGCATCGTGGACGGCTACGGGGGACACGGGATCGGCCGCGAGATGCACGAATGGCCGTTCCTCGCGAACGAGGGCAAGCCCGGCCGGGGGCCGAGGCTCCAGGAGGGCTCGGTTCTGGCGATCGAGCCGATGCTCGTCCTCGGCGGAGAGACGGACACCAAGACCCTGTCCGATGACTGGACCGTCGTGACCGTGGACGGCTCGCCGGCCGCGCACTGGGAGCACACCATCGCCGTGACCGCCGACGGGCCCCGGATCCTCACGCCGCGGCCCCGGGAGTGACCGGCGACCCGGTGCGACACCCGAGAACGATTTCTTATACGTAGTCTTCTCCGCATATCGTGTGTTCGACGCGAACATCAGGCCATCCTCGAAAGGTGCCGGCATGCTCTCTCGCCCTCAGGCTGGTCGTCGGACCCCCTCACTGACGTGGGCGGCGGGCGCTGTCCTCATGATTCTGGCGCTGATCGCCGGGCAACTCACGAGCGAGTTCGCGCCGTCGGCGACGGCGCAATCCGTGGCGGACGACGCCGGCGGTTCGCTCATGGCGCAGCCGGGGCCGGGCCCCTTCTACCAGGCGGATCCGGCGGTCCTGTCCGAGGCCAGACCAGGCCAGGTCATCAATTCACGTGGCGCCCCGATGCCGGCCTTCGCGGGCTACGGCATCACCGAGATCGCCTACCGGTCGACCGACACCGCGGACCGTCCGATCCTGGCCACCGCCACGGTGGTGCGTCCGCATCATGCGCGTCCCAACGGTCCCGTCCTGAGCTACCAGCACTACCTCAACGCGCTCGGGCAGGGATGCGCGCCGACCGAGACGCTGGTCAATCCGACGGTCGAGACCGTCCAGGACAACGCGATGGCCTTCCTGCGTTTCCAACTGGATCGCGGCTGGACGGTCATCATCCCCGACCACCTCGGTCCGAAGGTCGCGTATCCCGGTGGCCGTCTGTCGGCGAGGATCGTCCTCGACGGGATGAGGGCGGTGCGGGATGATCCGCGATTCGACTCCCGGGAGAGCCGATTCGGTGCGCTCGGCTACTCGGGTGGGGGCATCGCGAGCGCCTGGGTGTCGCTCCTGCACGACGAGTACGCGCCCGACGTCAATCTGGTCGGTGTGGCCCAGGGCGGCGTCCCGACGGACATGACCACGATGGCCCGAATGATCGGCAACGACCCGCATCCCGCATTCGGTCTGGCCTTCGCCGCCGCGGTGGGGATGGCGCGCGAGTACCCGGAGGAGATCCGACTCGAGGAGAAGCTGACGCCGGAGGGCTGGGGGCTCTACAACCAGGTTCGGGACAGGTGCACCGCCACGCTGCTGACCCGTGGGGCCTTCAAGTCGGTGCCGATGGTGCTGAACGGGGGGAACCTCATGGCGGAGGAGGGCCTGATGCGCGCGCTCGCGGACAACAGCATTCGCCTGAGTCCTGATGTCCCCCGGGTGCCGGTCTACATGTGGCACTCGGGCACCGATCCACTGGTGCCGTTCTGGGACGCGGAGGAGACCGCGAAGCGGTACTGCCGTGAGGGGTCGCCGGTCACGTGGGAGCCCGGGTTCGCCCCCGAGCACCTTCTCGGGGCGGTCGAGAAGCTGCCGGCGGCACTGGGGTGGTTGCAGCGGCGGTTCGACGGCGTGCCCGCGGGATCCGCCTGCTACCACTGACCGGTTCCGAGGCGATTGGCGCAGCGGGGGCCACTGACGTAGGCTTATACGTCGGTGTGCCCACCAGTGCACCACAATCCGGTAGACGTCACCCGGGGAATCGTGGAGGACCGTAACCAGCATGGCAAAGAAAGACGGAGCCATCGAGGTCGAGGGCCGTGTCATCGAGCCGTTGCCGAACGCTATGTTCCGCATCGAACTCGAGAACGGGCACAAGGTCCTCGCCCACATCAGCGGGAAGATGCGGCAGCACTACATCCGCATCCTTCCGGAGGATCGCGTCGTCGTGGAGCTCTCGCCCTACGACCTGACGCGTGGCCGGATCGTCTACCGCTACAAGTAAGACGTTCAACTCCCTGAACCAGCCGCCGCGCCCCCTCGTGGGTACGGCGGGTTCACACCCTCGGTTGCGGAGGCCGGGGCCCCGAACGGATCGCTCATCGTGAGATGACCATCCGGGCAGGGGGCGGTCGGGGAGCAGACCTACCGCACGACGAAAGAGATACGCCACATGGCACGCCTTGCCGGCGTTGATCTCCCTCGCGACAAGCGCATGGAGATCGCGCTCACCTACATTTTCGGCATCGGTCGCACCCGGTCGCTCGAGATCCTGGAGCGTACGGGCATCGACCCGAACCAGCGCACCAAGGACCTCACCGATGAGCAGCTGACCGTCCTTCGTGACGACATCGAGGGCAACTACAAGGTGGAGGGTGACCTCCGCCGCGAGATCCAGGGCGACATCCGCCGGAAGATCGAGATCGGTAGCTACCAGGGGCTCCGCCACCGTCGTGGCCTGCCCGTCCGTGGTCAGCGCACCAAGACCAACGCCCGTTCCCGTAAGGGTCCGAAGAAGACCGTCGCCGGAAAGAAGAAGTAATGCCCCCCAAGTCACGCGCTGCGGGCCCCAAGAAGTCGGGTCGTCGCAGGGAGAAGAAGAACGTCGCCCACGGGCAGGCTCATATCAAGAGCACGTTCAACAACACCATCGTCTCGATCACCGACCCCACCGGTGCCGTCCTGTCCTGGGCGTCCTCGGGTCACGTCGGCTTCAAGGGCTCGCGCAAGTCGACGCCCTTCGCCGCCCAGCTGGCCGCCGAGAACGCTGCCCGCAAGGCGCAGGAGCACGGCATGAAGAAGGTCGACGTGTTCGTCAAGGGCCCCGGCTCGGGCCGTGAGACCGCGATCCGCTCGCTCCAGGCCGCCGGCCTCGAGGTGGGCACGATCTCCGATGTCACCCCCCAGCCCCACAACGGCTGCCGTCCGCCCAAGCGGCGTCGAGTCTGAGCCGGAAGGAACGTAGAAAACAATGGCACGTTACACCGGCCCAGCCACCCGCAAGTCGCGTCGTCTCGGCGTCGACCTCGTGGGTGGGGACACCGCATTCGAGCGTCGGCCCTTCCCGCCCGGCCACCATGGCCGTGCGCGGATCAAGGAGTCCGAGTACCGCCTCCAGCTGCAGGAGAAGCAGAAGGCCCGCTTCACCTACGGCGTCATGGAGAAGCAGTTCCGTCGTTACTACGAGGAGGCGAACCGTCGCGCCGGCAAGACCGGTGAGAATCTCCTCCAGATTCTCGAGTCGCGACTGGACAACGTCGTCTACCGCGCGGGTCTCGCGCAGACGCGTCGTCAGGCACGTCAGCTCGTGAGCCACGGGCACCTGCTGGTCAACGACCAGAAGGTGACCATCCCGAGCTACCGCGTCTCGCAGTACGACATCATCGACGTCCGTCCCAAGTCCACCAAGATGGACTGGTTCGAGATCGCCCAGGAGTCCCTCGGCGAGCGTCCCGTCCCGGCGTGGCTGCAGGTGGTTCCGACGAACCTCCGCATCCTCGTCCACCAGCTCCCCGAGCGCGCCCAGATCGAGGTGCCGCTGCAGGAGCAGTTGATCGTCGAGCTCTACTCGAAGTGATCTGTCCTCCACCGTCGCCGGGCGGGCCGCGTAACGCAGCCC
>NZ_JBSHMJ010000052.1:0-16540 GCF_053645265.1 Dietzia sp. NPDC055343
GCGTAGTGCGCGGTCACCTGGACGGTGCCGGTCGAGGTCGGCGTCCACGGGCACTCCACGGTGCCGTCGGCCGCGACCTGACCGGTGCACAGCACGTTTGTGCCGTCGCGGAATTCGACATTCACTCCGTCTGTTCCGCCGGTGACGGTGGCCGACAGCGCCACGGGGACGCCGACGGTCGCCTCGGATGCTGTGGTCACGTCGGTGATCCACGTCGCAGCCTTGCCCACGTCGATCGTCACCTCGTCCGACTCCGAGTCGCCGACGGTGGCGTTGCCCGCGTATTCGGCGAACGCTGTCAGCGTCGCCGGCGCGGCGGGCGCCGTCCACGTGGCCGTTGCCTTGCCGTCCGAGATTGCCGGTGAAGCGACCACCGCGCCGCCGACCTTGATGTCGACGGTCTGGCCGTCGGCGATCCCGGTGGTTTTCAGCTCGAACGTGACGCTGCCATTGACCTCGACTGGGCTGGTCGCGGTCAAGGCGACGGTGGACGCGGTCTTTCCCACTTCGATCTTGGTGGGCTGGGCCGAGTGCGACGGGTTGTTCACACCTGCCTCACCGACGTAATGCGCGACGACGTTGAACGTACCCACGGCGTCGGTGTCCCACTCGCAGGTCGCGGTGCCGTCGGCTCCGATCGCATCGGAGCACAGCACCTCCTCCCCGTTGCGGAACTCGACATGCACGCCCTCGGTGCCGTGGGTGACCGTGGCCGCAAGGGTGACTGTGCCGCCCACCGGTACCGAGGTCGGGGTGGCGGTGACCCGCGACGTGTTACTGGAGAGCGCGTCGACCGTGACGGTGAGGTCGTTGGAATCATTCCCGTCGACCGAGCCGAAGCCCGCGTAGCTGGCGCGGATCGTGTAACTCCCGGCTGCAGCTGGGGTCCACTGGTACGAGGCCTGGCCACCGGTGACGGTGACGGTGTCCTCCTCCTCATCATTTACCAGGATTGCCACGGACTGACCGTCGGCGATGCCCTTGGTGACTAGATCCAGCGTCACAGTCTGCCCCGGCTTCACCGACGCCGGGCCCGTCAACGTGAGAACCGGGGTGACCTTGTCGACGGTGACGGTGGTCGTGGCAATCTGCGAGGGCACACTATTGAGTGTCGCGACGGCGCTGATCGTGGCGGTTCCCGCCGGCAGCGGGCCGAGGTCGCAGGTGAAGGTGCCGGCCGCCGTAGCGGTGGCGGTGCACTCCTGAGCATTATCGGGCGTGTAGACCTCCACGAGGGAGCCGGCGGGGGCGGTGCCGGAGACGGTCACGCTCTGGCCGGCGTCGGGGGCGGCCGGGGTCACGACGAGGTCGCCCGGCATGGCGACGGTGCCCTGCCCGACGGTCACCGTGGTGGGGCTCGACGATTGCGAGGCTGCGGTGGCGTCGTCGCCCGCGTAATGCGCGGTGACGTTGACGGCGCCAATCTGCGTCGGGATCCACTCGCACGCCGCGGTGCCGTCGCCGCCGAGTTGTGCGGTGCACAGGTCGGCGGTGCCGTCGCGGAATACCACGTCGGCCCCGAGCGAGCCGCCGGTGACGGTGGCTGAAAGTGTCACCGGTGCGCCGGTTACCGGCTCCGACGAGGCGGTAACGGTGGACGTCTGGGTTTGGGCGAGTCCGACGACGACGTCGAGGACATCCGACTGCGACCCGTCGACGGTGTCCGAGCCGGCGTATACGGCCCGGATCTGGTAGGTGCCGGTGGCCGACGGGGCCCACTCAAGAGTGGCCTGCCCGTTGGCGACCACGGCCGTACGGTCCTGGTCGCCCGTGCCCGTGCCCGTGACCGTGCCCGTGCCCGTGAAGGTGATGATCTCGCCATCGGCGATTCCGCTCGTGGCGGCCGTCAATGTTGCCGTCTGGCCGACGCTGGCCGAGGCGGGTCCGTCCAATGTGATCGAAGACTGCTTGGCTCCGACGGTGATGGTGGTGGCCGAGGGCGAGTTCGACGGGTTGGTGTCGCTGGTGCCCATGTAGTGGGCGGTCACCTGGTAGGTGCCGGGGGTGGTGGGGGTCCACATGGCAGCGGCGCCACCTAGTGCGGAAAGGCTGGCCGACGTCAGCTTGTTTCCGTCGGCGTCCCGGAACTCGATCATCTCACCTGCGGTACCACCGGTGACGGAGGCTTTGAGCTGCATTTGCTGGCCCACCGTGCCTGCCGCGGGGGCGTCGACCACGGAGACGGTGGTCTGCACGAGTCCCACGGTGCCGGCGACGGGGTCCGAGGTGGACGATGCGTAACCGGTCGATCCGGCGTAACGCGCGGTGAGGCTGTAGGGCTGGTTGGCCTGCCTTGCATTGGGGATCCAGTCAATGCTGGCGGTGCCACCGGACAGGGTTGCAGTGCCTATCGGCTGGCTACTGTTGAAGAATTCGACCGTGTGGCCGTCGTTTCCGTAATTGACGGTTGCGGTCAGGGTGCTGGCCTTTTCGGGCACGGGGTCCGGGTCAACCGCAAGGGTGGTGGTAGTTTGCTGGATCCGTTCGGTAACGCTGACGCTGACCTGAATCGACCGTGATTCCTCAACGGTGGTTGAACCCCGGTAGAATGCCTGGATTCCGTAGGTTTCTTCCGCGCTAGGAGTCCAGTCGTTGTAGACGGCGGTGCCACCGGCGACAATCGCGGTACCGACTTCGTGACCGTTGACTTGGAACTCGATGGACTCCCCGTCGGGGATGCCAGCTGTGGTAGCTGTGAGCGGAACGGGGGTGTTTACGAAGGCGGGCTGTGCTGCCGCGATGGAGAGCTTTGATGAGATCTTGCCGATCTCGACGCTCGCCGTTGCCGGACCAGCCGGCTTCGCGATAGCGTTGCCAGCGAATGACACCGCAACATTCTTGTTCCCGATGGAGTCGAACGAACGGGTGAAGGTAGCCGAATTCCTGTTCACCGTGGCGGTGGCGGACCCTTCGCCGTCGCCGCTGATGTCCACGGTCCCGCCGTCTCCGATTCCGGCGGTGGTGACGGTGAACGTCACGCCCTGATCGACGACTGCGGAGGTGGGCTCGGCTGCCAGCGCTACCGAGGTGACGTCCTTCTGGATCTGAATGTACGGGCCGCCGTTGAAGACGCTAGGCAAGAGATTCTGATCGCCGCCTAGGTCTCCGCTGACATGCGAGGTCGATTCGAGATTTGACTCACGGTCACAACTGCTTGTCACGATGTAGTCGAATTCAAAAGTAACCGGACTGTCCCATCCGGAGCCGGCGCCAAAAACATCTCGCCGGCCAGACCAACGGACGAAACCCATTCCCGGCACCTCATGGTCGTTAGCGACGACTTGGGGAGAGAATTGTTTACCATCGATCTTCGCAGAGCCTTCGACATACTCCAAGCACTCCGGATGCAGATCCTTGTACGCAAAGAGGGCAGCGGTCCACACACGCCGTTGAACTTCCGCCTTGACCGTTACCGTGTCACCGACCTTGGGCGACGTGTTTTCAATCGTTCTTGTGATTTTCCAATTCTTACTCGGGCTACCGTACTCGTGCGACTTCGAGGCAGCACTGGCGGCTGCATTTCCCGTAATGATCAATGCACCAGCCATCACCAGCGTCCCCAAAAGCGCTACTGGCTTTCGCAACCTGTTCTTCATGTGTGCCCCTTCCCCCGGGCGTCATCTAATGTGTGGCCGGGTCGGCCACGTGTAGCAGAACGGCGGGGCGAGTTCCGCCCCGCCGTTCTTGTGCTTCTGGCGCCCACTCGATGCCCTGCATGCCGCGGCACAGCGAGAACATCGGTTGGGACTTCGTCGTCAGCTACCGAAGTTGCTCAGCGAGCCGAGTGAACCGCCGGTGTTGCCCGCATCGCCGGAGCCGGTCAGCGAGCCGAGGCTTCCGGTATCCGGATCGGTCGGAGTCGGTTCCGGGTCCGGGTCGGGCTCCGGATCCACGAGGACGGGTGCGACGAACACCTGCGGGGAGGTCTGAGAGGACAGAAACTCCTCGTGCCCGGAGTAGACGACGCGGATGGTGCGGTCACCATCCGTGCTGGGGGTCCAGTTCACCGTCGCCTGACCGCTTCCATTGACTCCAGACGTCCCGATCAGAGTCGATCCGTCGTAGAAGGAGACAGTCCCACCGGTCACGTCACCGCCAACTGTCGCCGATAGCGCGATTTGCTCTCCCACCCGGGCGTTAGAAATTTCCGCCAGTGTAGTGGTGGTGGGAACGGCATCCGGGTCGGCTTGGGCCACCATCACATTGGTCGCCCCGCTCGAAGAATTGACCCCGGTGCGTCCGGAGAAGTCGGCATCGATGGTGCGATCACCTGCGGTCTGCGGAATCCATTCGATGGTCGCGGTGCCGTCTGCACCGACGGGCGCCGAACCGATCTCGGCGTTGTGATCTCGGAAGCTGACAGTGCCACCGGCTTCAGCCGGAGAAACCGCCGCGGTTAGCTGCGTGGCCAAGCCGACCTTTGCGCCCGCCGCGGCTTCGACCGTCACAGTGGAATCGACGTTGGCTCGCGAAACGGTCACCGTCCTGGTGTAAGCGGAGCCGCCGTGGGTGCCGTTCTGCCCGAAGCTCGCCCGGACCACGATGTTGCCTGCATTCGTCGGGGTGTAGGGCAGCGCAGCCTGGTTGTTGTTTACTACCGCCACCCCGGCAGGCACACCGTCGATAGTGAATGCGACCTCGCTACCGTCAGGGACGTTCTCGGTGATGACGTTGAACGTTAGCTGCTGATTGACCTGCGGGTTGACGGGATTGGCCAAGAACACCGAAGTGCTCAGGCGCTTGACGTTGATCGTCGGTCCCATAGATCTCGAGCTGGAATCACTACTCCGCAATGTTCCGTTCCACGCCATCCCACCCGTTCCGACACTGTTAGCCGCATCGCATTTAACGATGTACTGCGCCTCAAGCTCCAAAGGATCAGACACCCGCGGGCTGAACTGAGCACGGACAGTGGTTGCAGACGGCGGAGCAAACTCGCCGGGCCTGGAGCTCGGGGTCTCCCAGTCCCCACGCCAGGCCTTCCAGCGCGCGGTCCCAGGGACGTATTCCATGCAGTCGGGAGTCACATCTTCGATCCAACTATGGGTGTTCCCGACCCATCCACCCCGGCTGTCAATGATCCTTGAGAGGACAGTGACGGTGTCGCCATACGTGACCGAGTTCGGGCTGACGATGCGCTCGAAATCCATATTCGTCGTACTGACCAATCCCGTGTACCGGTCATACGCTCTGGCGTCCTGCGCCGACGCCACCCCTGCTCCGCCCACGACGAGCGCAGCGCCTGCCATCGCGGTGGCGCCCGCCGCGGCGATTACCTGCCGGATTGAAACTTGCTTCATTAATTCCCCTCGTCTTTGAACTCATTTGATGCCGCTCGGCGCCTGGCCAGCAGCAACCAGCCCCACATCGTGTGACATAGCTAACATTAAGTGATGCGCCCCGGAAAGAAAAGTCTTACCGTTCCGCCATCCAGCTTGGGCGCGCGCGCCCCCATTACCCCTGCACTACACAAGAATCCGCCGTCAAACACCATGCGTCACATAAGCTTAGTTGTTTCACAGGCATCGGTGGTATTCGCCGCGCACGCAGCGTTCCGGGCTCGGCACGCGTTGCAGTGTCCCCTCAGGTCAGCTCGCAGGTTTCCAGGTCCACGGGCGTAATTCGGCCGGCAATGGTGATGCTGAGCGTGGCGCTGGCGCTCTGGATTCTGGTCGCACCGTCTACTTCAGCTCGGCACACCTCGCTGCCGCCGCGAGTGACAGTCAGGTGTGGCTGCCCGTCAACGTCCTCGAGTCGGGCCTGAGAGGTGCCCACCGCGATCGGACCGCCCCCGACTCTGGCCCAGGTCGGAGCCACCGTGGTGGTTGTGGCGGGGTTCGACGACGGCGACGACTCCACACTCGTCCTCGGACCAGCCTCATTGGTGGTCGGCCCGATCGGCGAGGGGACGGTAGCCGGTAGCGAGGTGGATAGTGTGGTGGGCTTTTCGACTGCTCTAGTGGTGCTGGTGTCGGACGCCGAGGTGGACGAATTCGACTGCGTGGTGCTGGACGTCGCCTCGCTGGACGTGTCCTCGCTGGTCTGCGGGGTGCTGGGCGGCGCGAGAGTCGGAGTGGACGATGCCGTCTTCGACGTTGTGGGCTTGGCCTCGATTGCTACCTCCTCCAGGGAGGTCAGCTCATGGTCTTCGGGCAGGTCACCCAAGAGGTCCGAGTTCTCACCGAACAGTCCGTCAAAGAACGAGACACCCGGCCCCATACTGAACGGCTTGCGCCCATCCGGCGTCCACTCGTATTCGTCCTCCCACGGCTCGTTTCCGACACTTGGCCCGCTGGAACCGCTGCACTGTGTTCGATCGGTAGTCGTGCTCCACGATTCTGCGGCCTGGGGCGCAGTAGTGAAGCCGGATGACACAGCTGGACCATTGATAGTACGAACCCTGATCCGATAGGCCCAGTTCGCGACGGGAAACGCAGTTGAATATGGAGCAACTACATTCGGCAATCGTGTCCCCGGGGCATCCACAATCTTAGAGGTGACCACGCCAGTATTGCTATGAACCAAATCGACCTGGTATCCGGTTGCTCCCTCAACAGGCGCCCAATCAATTCGTGCGCGTCGGTCAGGTAACCAGCTACCATTCGGATCCGTAGTACATGTCACCCAGTCAGTGAGCGGCGTCGGGAAGAAGTTCTGCGTCGCCAATCCGGCCTTGGCCTCGCGGACCTCGACGTCCTGCGCAAGTGTGCCCGTGGCCTGCGCCATCCCTACAGCCATCACCAGCGCGCCGGCCACCGCCACAGCGCCGCGAAGAGAGATCGCCTTGGCCCGGAGCTGCTGAAATCTACCCATTACGGGCCTCCTTCTTCTCGCGCACAGGTGCGCCGATACCTTCGGAATCATCGCTCGAAATGTGCCCGCATTGCGGCGAAACCCGAGTACGACCAAATGCGATAACCGCTAATCCCCCGGCGAGCATTCCGCCAAGAAAAATGGACACCGGATTGGATAGCCATGCCACGACATAACCCAAACCGTTGACGTGGAAGAGTACGCGATCGGCCTCACTGATCAGATACGGCACAGGGTCCTGCGCGGCATTAGCATCACCGCGCATGATCATGGACACCTCGCCGTCGTCCTCAAACTCCAGGCCCGTGACGCGGTGGGTGATACGAACCCCAGTCGGGTTAATCACGCTCACCACATCACCCACCTTCAACCGCTGCGCCGGAACAGTTTGCGCGAACGCCAACGCACCGGTATTGATGGTCGGCGACATGGACCCGGACTGGAACACCAACGGCCTTATGCCCAGGAACATCGACAATGCGGCCGCGACGATGCAGATCAATCCGACTATCGCGCCGATGTTCAGCGCCCACTCGCGCGCCCGGGACGGGGTCCGCTGCTCGTCGCGGGTATTCGTGGGCTGATCGGTCGATGCCATCTCACAGCACCTACGCCGCGGTCGCGGTGAACTTGAACGTCACGCCAACCCGCGACATCCGGCTCGCGATGGGCGGATTATCAGCAATCTCTGCCTGAATGCAGTAGTCGTGCGTGGTCTCACCCGGTAGCTGCACACCAGACCGCAGGCTGGTGGGGCCATGTGACGGCCCGGACTTGGTGCTGAACGGTGGATCGGAGCACGTCGCACCGTCGACCGTGCCTCCAGGATGAAGGCTCACCGTCATGTTCTCGCGCAGGCTAGCCGCATTGCTGCGCGCCTGGTTGCCGGTACCATCTTGTTCAGTCAGATCGGCCATGAGCAGCTCCACTTTGTAATCAAAGCCGGTGGAGCCGTTGTTCTGAAGGGGGAACGCCCTCGCCACGCTCTGACCGCGGGCGAGGTTGTCCACCTCAAACTCGAACTTCTCAGGCTGGCCGTCAATAGTCAGGCTGACCGTGTCTACGGTGCTAAACAGGCCGGTCTGAGCCGTCACCGTCTGCGACCACTGAGCCATCGTTCCCACAGCACCAAGGCCAAAGACCATACCCATTGCGAGCGCCGCACGCGTCCGGGTCCAGCCGGACTCGCGCCAGCGATAGTCGCGCCGCAGGTTCCTACGCAGAGTCGTCATGTCCGGCCCCTACTCCCTCAACACTGTCGATCGGGCGCTTTGACACGCCTGGCCCCTTCTTCTCTCGGGACCGGTCTCGCAGACCACTTCCGAACATCCACACCGCGTACACTCCTAGGCCACCGACTGCGACCATCACCAGTCTCTGGCGGCTATCGCCGGTCATCGCATTGTTGACATAGCCCAGATAGGGCACGGAGTACCAGAGCCGTCCTCGAACCTGCTCGGCCACCAACATGTCCTTGTCGGGAATGCTGTTGGCGTCGCCATGGGTCCGGATCCGCTGCCGGCCCTGCGCGTCGTAGACCACCTGCGTGATGCGGTGGGTATTGACGGCCTGGTTGCCTGATTCGATCTGGAACGTGATGACGTCCCCGGCGTGCAGCTCCTCTGGCGGTACCGGCTTGACAACGATCAGCGAGCCCGGCGAGAGCGTGGGTTCCATCGACCCTGTGAGCACCGTGTACGGCGTCGCCCCGGACACCCGGGGCACCACCACCAGCGCCGCCAGAACCGCCGCCGCCGCGAGCAAGAGAAACCAGGACACGATGGTGCGGATCCACCACCACGCCCCGGTCTGGTACTCACCCTGCGCAGGCGCCTCCTCAGCGGGCCGTTCCTCGACCGACGTCATGGCTGAATCGCCTGCGTGGCCTCGAACGTGAACGTCACGTCGCCCGATTGCTCCGGTTCCGAGTCCTCGCCCATCGTGACGCGGAAACACAGGACCTCCGATGCCCCTGAGGCAAGCGGGCGGTAGGCCTCGAACACCGCACCCGAGATCGGACCGTCATAAAGCGGCGATCCCACGGTGCCCTCCGAGTCCGGACATCCGGACTCGGAGGGCACCGAAGAAACCCGGAGCGAAAGCGGGGGGGCGTTTTCACTCGGCGTTGCCTGGGCAAGCCGATACTGCAAACTCGTTGTTCCCTCGTTGCTCACATACAGTGGCTTCTGAACCACTTCACCGCCCACCATGTCAGTGCCGGCTAGCGCATCAAACAGGAAATCACTCACCTGGTCGACGCCGTCGCCGACGGCCAGAGTTAGATTTCCGGAGTTCAACGTCGCGCCCTCATTGGTCGCAGAATCACTCCACAAAGCTCCCGTCTGTTGCACGAACAGAACTGACACCCCCGCGACGGCGACCGCCGCGAGAGCCCAACGATGATGAACGGCCATCAGACGATCAGCCTTCGCCAGCGCCGTCGCCGCCGCCCGCCGGGAGAACCTGCTCGAGCGTGATGGTCGAACTGGCGAGCGACGCGGACTCATTCATGCCTTCATCTCCCTCGACCACCTTTGACGGGTCGAAGGTGATGACGGTGGTCACCGTATAGGTTTCAGGGTTGGCACTCGGGGTGATGTTGTCGATGTCGTCGGGAGATGTCGTCTCGACCACCAGATAAGGCTTAAGACCGCCGTCGAGCCCGCCGATTTCCGACGTCAATGCAGCGACGAGGTTGGTGCCGGACAACTGGACCTGGTAGTCGGCCGTGTATTGGACCACGTCTCCCGGGACGATCCGATCCGTACCTGGAACGAATGTCTTACCCGTATTTACGCCGTTTCCCCACGTCCATTCACCCGTTTCGCCTCCCGTAATCGCCAAGTTTCCGGCAGTGACCGTGCCACCACCGATGTTCGCCTCATCACTCCACGCCGCATACGTTCCGGCACCGCCGGCAAGTAGCAGCGCGGCCGCGCCGAGGGCGATAGCCCCCTTGGTGTTCTTCTTCATGATTCCCCCTCAAGGTGATCGGTACCGTGCGGCGAATCCGCCCGGACCAGCGGTGCGATGTCGCCGGCCACGGGCCATCTCATCGCTCGTACAGGGCAGACTCAGGTCTGCCGACGGTCAACAGCTGGCGCTGATGGCCGAGTTCAAGAGCCCCGGGGATCCGGGGCAGGATGTGGACTTCTATCCGAAGCCCAAGGAGGGACTGCCGAGCGAGCCGAAACCACCGCTCGAACCCGACGAGCCACTCGAGCCCGAGGACCCCGACGACCCGCTCCCCCCGGAGGAGCCGATCGAGCCAGAGTCGATGGAACCGCTACTCCCGGACGAGCCCGACGAACCGGCGGAACCCGAGCCACCGCCGGAACCCGGACGCTCCTGCAGAGTGATCCCCCAGTCCGGCGTGATTCGAGCCGATTGCTCGACCTCGCTTGAGGGCACGCCCACGTTGAGAGTCAGCAGCACGGACTCACCAGCAAGCAACGAGAACTCACTCATCAGAACGCCAGGCCCGAGAGCCTGCGCCACCGGCAGAATTCGCGTGTCTCCTTGCACCCCGTTGACGTCGACCCGGAACCACGCACTTCCGCGATCGATGGACCAGTTGCCGAGATAGACCTCGCCGTCGACTGCCGCATCGCCCGGCACCCGAAGATGGAACGACGTCGAGTTGGGCGAACCGCCCGGGACCGTGATCGTCGTGGTGTCCCAGGGGATCGAATCCACGCCGCCCCACACGGCCCCGTCGGCGGAGTACTGCTGGCGCTGCCTATCAATGGGCACCGACTCACTGGGGGCCGCGGTGGCCATGCAGCCCGCCGCGAAGAACGACACGACGGTGGCCGCAACGGCAATTAGGGGTCCGCGACGACTCGTCAGGCGAGGAGCGCACTGCGGCAACAAGGCGGGCATAGCCAGTAACCTAGCTCACACCTAGGCGCACGTCCAGACTTACATCACTTTTTCTTCATTCGATTCAGATGCTGGGTTCGGGTCGATTGCGACCCGGTCAGTACAGCTCAAACGGCAAAAGGAGCGCGCGAGAGCTGTGCCTCTCCCAGAGAACCTGAGACTTAGCTTGCCCATTGACTGACTACCGATGAGCCGCAACTTATATCGCTCGACCTGGGCAGCTGGGCCATCCTGCCGTTCGAACGCTCGCACAAAGGCACGAAAGTATTCCGGGATCACCAGAGCAGGGGGGCCACGAAAGCCTCTCCAGCCGGCGCCTTTCCTTGGTGGCGGCTCGACAGAGGTCACGAAGCGATTGCGCATCCCGACGCAACACTTCGCTGTCGCACCTCGGCAGCAGGATCGCCCGCCCTCGTGAATCGACGCCCCGCAATCGCGTCGGCCACGAAAAATGAAGCGCCCCGGGCCCGCAGTTCACCGAAGTGAACGGCGGGCCCGAGACGAGAACCCTGAGATGCGAGGACTCAGCTGAGTCCGATGAGCTTACCCAGGTTGATCTGGTTGATGATGTCGGCGATAAAGCCCGCCGGATCGGAAGAGATCTGTGATCCAGCCGAGCCGCCGTCTGCCGAACCCGTGGCAGACCCTAGGCCAGCGCCGTCAAGAGAACCGGTCACCACTTCCGCAGCGTTCTTCTCGCGGACCTTGACGCAGACGCCCACGTCTTCGTTGACCGTGTCACGACCCGAGCTGTAGCCAGCAATCATCCCGCTCGGAACCTTGAGGAGCTCTCCCGGCTTAGCGTCGTCCGCGACCTTATACGTGAATTCCGCGCTAAGGGTTCCCCCCGCCACCGACCAGCCAAACACGTCATTATCGTTGCGAACGGTCGCGCGCGTAGGACTCTCGGTGTCGAACCTGTGGTTCTGCGTCTCTACGTACTTGATGCCGGTCCACGCCCGCACCGACACGTTCTGGATCTCCAACTTCTCAGGATGAACGTCGGTCAGACGCTTCACGCCGACTACGGGAGCTGGACCCGAAACAACCTCCAACTTTGCTACCACCGTGCCCCCTGGCGCAGCTTCCGCCACGGAGACCTTCTTGTTGTAAGTCCACGTGCCGTCCTTAAAAGACGCGCTCTGCTTACACTCTTCGGCCGCGTTTGCGATCGCGGGCGCGACAACGCCTACCCCGGTACTAGCGATGGCGGCGGTCGCCGCGATAGCGGCTAGACGACGAACAGTTGTCAAGGTGACTCCTTACGGTGATGGGCGCAACTTAAGACGCGGGCCCGCGAAGCGCGCCTCGAGTTCCCCCCGATGTGACGCGCGCCATAACAGTATCAGTCATTCTTTACCTAGGGGGCTCCTCCACTTGCTGGAAAAGAGACGTAGAGCGCCGCACTACTTCGCGTCCGCCCAGTACGGATCCTTGAGCGTGCGCTTAACCAGCTTGCCGTTGGCCTGCCGCGGCAGCTCATCCACCACGTCGATGGTGCGCGGCATCTTGAACTTGGCCAGCCGTCCGGCAAGGTCCTCGAGGATCTGTGCCTTGAGCTCGTCGGACTCGTCAAAACCCTCGGCCAGCTCGATCACGGCCTTGACCTCCTCACCCCAGTCCTTGTGCGGGATCCCGAACACAGCGGCGTCGCGCACCGCCTCATGCCGCGTCATCTCTGACTCGATTTCGGCCGGGTAGATGTTCACGCCGCCGGAAATGATCATGTCGTTCTTGCGGTCGCACAGGAACAGGTAGCCGTCGGCGTCGACATACCCGATGTCGCCCATGGTGAACAGCTCGCCGACATACGTCTTGGCGGTCTTCTCGGCATCCTGGTGGTACTCGAACTTGGAACCGTGCATCTGCAGGTACACGTTCCCGATCTCGTCGGTGCCCAGCTCGTTGCCGTCGTCGTCGAGAATCTTCAACGTCGTGGTCTTCCATGGTCGCCCCACGCTGCCGGGCTTGCGCAGCCACTCCTCGCCGGTGATGGTGCAGCCGCCGCCCTCGGTGCCGGCGTAGTACTCGGTGAGCACCGGACCCCACCAGTCGAGCATCGCCTGCTTGACGTGCCTGGGACACGGTGCCGCGCCGTGGACGATCGTGCGCAGGCTCGACACGTCGTACTTCGCGCGCACGTCCTCGGGCAACTCGAGCAGCCGCGAGAACTGGGTGGGCACCATGTGCGACTGCGTGACACCGTGCGCGTCGATGAGTCGCAGCATCTCCTCGGGCGTCCACTTGTCCATGAGCACCACGGCCTGGCCCAGGTTGAGCGAGATGGTGACGAAGTTCAGCACGGCAGTGTGGTACAGCGGCGAGCCGCAGATGTGGACGTTGTCCGGCGCGTGAATGTTGAAGCCGGCGAAGAAGTAGTAGTTGGGCACCGTCACCTGGTCGGGGCTCGCGCCGGTCAGCGGCCGGCGCACGCCCTTGGGGCGGCCGGTGGTGCCCGAGGTGTAGAGCATCGGGGCGCCGAGGGTGCGATCTGTCGGGAGCGACGACGACGAGGCCTCCCCCGCCCCACCGTCACCCGCGGCCGGAGCGGCCAGCTCGGCGAGCGGACGGAACCCGGGCACGTCGCCGATCGCGTAGCAGCGGGCCATGTCGAGTCCGGCCTCGGCCGCGGCGACTCCTGCGACGTCGGCGAACCGCTGGTCCGCGATGAACACCGTCGAACCGGAGTTGTCGATGATGTACGCGACCTCGGGGCCGGTGAGATGCCAGTTTGCCGGCGCCACGTAGAGGCCGATCTCCAACGCGGCGTAGTAGACCTCGAGGAACTCGAGCGAGTTGGGCGCCAGCAGCACGATGCAGTCACCGGTCTTCAGGCCCAAGTCCTGCAGTCCGCGGGCGTAGCCGTGGGCGGCGCCTGCGAGCTGGCCGAAGGTCACCTGGCGGCCGGGCTGGTCGGCGGAGCCGCCCTCGATCACTGCGACCCGGTCGGGCTCGGCCTCGGCGATCGAATAGACGCTGGTCACGTGCTCGCCGGTCCGCGGGTCCAGGATTCCGGCGTCGGCGGGGACGGTAGGCGTGGGTGCACTCATGCGCCCCACGATAGAACGTGTTCTATCTCAGTGGCGGTCTTTCTTCCCGACGAACCGATTCAGCCCTCTACGCTTCATCGATGGGTTCCTGTCTTCGTCGACGCCGGTGTCTCGCCGCCGCGTTCGCCCTCGTGCCGGTCCTGGTCCTGTCCGGCTGCGGGCAGGAGTCATCGACGATCGCGGCCGATCACACGACCGCGTCCGGTGCTGTCACCTCCAGCACGGCCGCCGCCAACACCGACGCCGCCCCTCTCTACGAGGACGTGGCGCCCCTTCTCGACTCGGTTCGGGACGAGTTCGGAGAGGTCCCGGTGATCGTCCTCTATCTCTTCTCCGACCACGCGTTACTGACGCACGCCGACCCGTCCCCGACCCGTACCTCGGTCCTGCGCAGCACCTACCGGGACGGGGCCTGGGTCAGCCCGACTCGCGACTCCCGACCGTCTCCCGGACGGCACCTGTCGCTGGACGAGATCAACCCCGACACCGTCAGAGCGGCCGTCGAGGCAGCCCCCGGCGCGTCCGAGCTGACCGACCCGCAGATCGACCACGTGGGGATCGGTACCGGCGACACCGGCGAGCAGGAGTACGTGGTGTCGTTGACCGCGGACGATGGCGACGGCTCCGTCATCTTCTCCCCCGACCTCCGCGTCCTGGAGATTTCCGTATACCGCTGAGACCGGCCCGATAGAGCCAAGTCGCCGCCTAGTGTTGAGCTCATGTCCTGTGCCCCGAGCGCCCGCCGCCGTGCTGCAGCCGGTTGCGCGCTGCTCACGACGTTGATCACGGTCCTGACACTCACAGCGTGCAGCGCCGACGATCCCGGGGACAGCCCTGACACGACCGCCGCCGCGCCGGCCACCGCCACAGCTGCCACCGTCTCCACCACGACCGCCACAGGGACCGCCACCATCGACGGCGAGCCCGCCGACGCCGCGGCCCTCGCGATCAGTGACGAACTCGCCGCCTCGCTCACGTCGGCGGCCGACGAGTTCGGCGACGTAGAGGTCGATCTGCTCCTGGTCTATGCCGATCACGTGAGCCTGTTCTACGTGGATCCGGTCGATCCGGGCACCAGACACCGCACGGAGTTGCGTGACTCGACCTGGTCGGACCCCACCCGCGGCCCCAGGCTGGACACCGCGCCGCCCCTGCCGCTGGACGCGATCGACCCGGTGGTGGTCCGCTCCGCGATCGAGGCCACTCCGGCGCTGCTCGGCACCGAGGACGCACAGCTGAGTCACGTGTCCATCTATCCGGACGACGGTGGCCGGGCCGAGTACCTGGTCGCGTTGGCCACCGGCGGCTCGCTCGGCAACGTGACCTTCGGCCCCGACGGCCAGGAGCGAGAGGTCGAGGCTCCCAGGTGATCTGACCCGGCCCGGCGGCTACGCTCTCGCTCATGGCGAAGCACCGTAACCGCGCATCCGACGCCCAGCGCACCGCCGTCCAGCAGGCCCTCGACGAGGCCTTCGCGGCGGGCCGGCTCGACCATTTCGAACACTTCGAGCGCATCCGGACCGCCACCAAGGCCAAGTACATCGACGAGCTACGCCCGCTCGTGGCCGACTTGCGCGGCGGTGACGACGACCTGGGATTAGACGGCGATGACGACGACAACGCCCCCACCAACTCCGCATACACCGGTTGGGATGCCCGTCGCCGTGAAGACCTCAGCCACGCGAAGCGGGGATGGACGATCGGGATCGCGGTCGCGGTGGCGGTGCTCGCAATAGCCGGCGGGGCGATCGCCGCCTCCGTGACGGACGGTTCGTCGAACGCCGGCACAGACGAGGTCGGCCCGGGCCTCCTGCACACCGAGAACGGGGTCACCCGCCTGCTCGCCGAGACCGAATCCGAGTTCCCCGCCCAAGAAATCGACTCGATCCTGATCTACGGCGAGTACGCCACCCTCTCGCAGCAGGACCCGGCCGATCCACACAAGCGGATCACGCATGAATTCCGTGGCGGATGGGAGGAGCGGCGGTTCGATCCGATCCAGGCCGACGCAGATCTCACCGTGAGCTCGATCGACGCCGCCGACGTGATGGCCGCGATTACCGCCGCCACCGGTGTTCTCAAACTCGACCCCGACAAGACCGTCATCAGCCATGTCCAGGTCTCGGCTGACGCGCTCGGCGACCCCGAATTCCGGGTCTCGGCCTCCGAGGGCAAGTACGGCGACCTCGGCACCGCCACCTTCGGCCCGGCTGGCCAGGTCCGCGAAGTCACCCTCCCCGACTGACGAACTCGCGCACACGTGATCCGAGACCTCGGGTCGGAGTCCACCGCTCTGATGACCGCGCCCTCCCCGCGCGGCCTCCCCGTTCGCCCTCCCCCGCGCGGTTGCAAGACATGGCCGCGCGATTGCCCGACATCTGGTGCGTTTTTCGGGCCGCTTTTCGTTCCCCGGTCTTGCAACCGGGGAGCTATGTCTTGCAACCAGGCGTGGGGCGCGAGTCCCGGGCGGCAGGGCCGAGGGCCGGGCGCGCATGTCAGTCAGGCCGGCGGCGGGGCCGGGCGCGCATGTCAGTCAGGCCGGCGGCGGGGCCGGGAGAGCGGGCGCGACGGACGAGCGGGCGCGACGGCCGCCGCTGTGCTCAGTCGATCAGCCGCGCGATCCGCTCGATCTCCTCGACCGACCGCGCTGTCACCACCAGCATCGTGATGCCGGCGGCCTCCCACTCGGCGATCTGCTCACGCACCTGCGCCTCGTCGCCGATGATCGCCGTGGCCTCCACCATCTCGTCCGGCACGGCGGCCGCGGCCTCGTCCTTGCGGCCGGCGCGGAACAG
>NZ_JBSHMJ010000053.1:0-16354 GCF_053645265.1 Dietzia sp. NPDC055343
CCAAGTCGCTGATGATCTACGCGGGCAGCAACGAGATCCAGGTGACCCACATCGCCAAGGGGCTGCTGGCGCGGTGAGACCGTCGGCTACCGTCGGTCGCTTTCCTCACCGTGATGTCGGGTCGTTACCGATAATTTATATTGCGTAAAGTAGCGGCCTGCGCACTACATCAAGTGAATCCCTTACTAGACCCGGGAGCCACCTACGACCGATGGAACCATCGAGTTCTAAGTGGCCCCGACTACATGACTGGGCACAGACGGATTACCCAGGCCCCCGCCCGGTCCGCGTGGAGGTCCAGGGTCAGAGAAGCTGGACGCCGACGAGCGCGACACCCGTCACGATGACGGTGGCGATAGCGGCCAGCACGAAGGGGCGGGGCCCGACCGCGCGCAGGGTCGCGAACCTCACCCCGGTCCCCAGCGCGAACATCGCCGCGGCCAGCAAGGCGGTCTGCGCCACCTTCGCCACGTCGAGCACCACCTCGGGGACGATCCCGACGGACCGCAGACCCACACAGGCCAGGAACGCGATGATGAACAGCGGCACCAACGGCGGACGCGTCTGATCCGGGGTGTCGGTCGCACGCCGACGCATGCTGATACCGATGCCGATGATGACCGGTGCCAGCAGCAGCACCCGGGCCAACTTGACCACCACGGCCACCCCGAGCGCCGTGCCGCCGAGAGCGCTGCCGGCCGCCACGACCTGCGCGACCTCATGGATCGACGCGCCCGCCCAGACGCCGGACTCGACCGGGCCGAGCCCCAGGGCGGCGGACAGCAGCGGGATCACCGGGATCATGAGGGTGCCGAACAGCACCACCAGCGCCACCGCCGTGACGGTCTCCTCCTCCCGGGCTGCGGCCACCCGGGGGGCGGCCGCCACCGCGGCCGCACCACAGATGGAGAAACCGCAGGCGATGAGCAGACGCTGCGCGGGGCTGATGCCGAGCATCGACCCGATGACCAGCGTGCTGACGATCCCGATGCACACCACGGCCACGACCGTGGCGATCACCCCCCACCCCAGGTCCAGAATGTCGGAGAGCAGGAGCTGCAGGCCCAGTAGCGCGATCCCCGCGCGCAACAGCGTCCGGGAAGAGAAGGCCAGGCCCGGCTGCCAGGACCCGGGCAGTCGCCACACGTTGACCAGGACCGCGCCCAGGATGATCGCGACGAGCAGCGGGCTCAATGCGGGGGCCAGGGACGAGATCCCGATCGCCAGAGCCGCCGCCACCGCGCACACCGCGAGCCCGGGCACCAGGCCGCGGAGCCTGCCGGTCCGGCCGGGGCGCCGGCCCGGTCCGGTGTCGGGCCCGCCCGACGCCGTGGCCCGGCCCTGCCTGCCGTCGCGACCAGAGGAATCGAGGGCAAGAGAACCGTCTCGCGGGCCGTGGGAAGTCATGTATCCAGAATCGGCGTTCACGGGCGGGCCCGGTAGAGACAAAAGTGCCTGGCAGTCATGCAGTTCTGATATGTCTATGAGGTATCACCCCACCCACGTCCGACCAGGAGGGGCCCCGCCAATGCCCACGGAATGGCCTGACCTCGGCGCGCTGGAGCTCCTGCTCGCGGTGGACGAGCACGGCAGCCTCGGCGCCGCCAGCCGTCAGCTCGACCTCGCCCAGCCCAACGCCAGCCGGGCCCTGCGGCGCCTCGAAAAGCAACTGGGCTTCACCCTCGTCACACGCGGTGCGCGGGGTTCGAGCCTCACCCCAGAGGGCACCGTCATCGTCCACTGGGCGCACGCCGTTCTCGCCCAGTCCCGCCACCTGCTCGGCGCCGCCGAGGGGCTCCACGGTAAATACCAGTCGACCATCACCATCTGCGCGAGCCTTACCACCGCCGAACACCTCCTGCCCCGCTGGATGGGCCGGTTCCGGCAACGCCACGACGGACTCGGCGTCCGTCTGCAGGTCCAGAACTCCGCGACCGTGTGCGAGCGCGTGATCGAGAGCCGGTGCGACGTGGGGTTCATCGAGACGCCCGAGGTGCCGGACGGACTCCACAGCGTCGTGGTGGCGCACGATGAACTCGTCGTCGTCGTCGCCCCCTCCCACCCCTGGTCACGACGACAGGAACCCCTCACCCCCGCAGACCTCACCTCCACCCCCCTGGTGGTCCGCGAGGCCGGGTCGGGGACGCGTTCGACCCTCGACGCCGCGCTCGCCGGCACGGGCCGCGTTGAGCCACTCCTGGAACTCGGCAGCTCCGCCGCAGTGTGCTCCGCAGTGCGCAGCGAGGCCGGACCGGCGGTGCTGAGCACGCTGGCCGTGGCCGAGCAGCGCGCCCACGGCGATCTGGTCAGGGTCGACGTGGCCGGACTCGACCTGCGGCGCAGACTGCGCGCCGTATGGACCGGGCCGCGCGTCCTCCCCGGACCGGCTGGCGACCTGGTGCGCCTCGCCGTGGACGACCACGCCGTGGGCCACAGCGCATTCGACGACACCTGAGACCATCGCCCTCGGGGCCCGCCTAACCGCTCCCGGGCACCACACAGAGATCAACGCCCACACCACCCGCACCCTCTACGAGCAGACAGGAATGACGCCATGAAGGTCACTGCCCACGCCGCCCGTTCCGAAGGATGGTGGGCCTTCGACGTCCCCGAGATCGACGGCCTGGTCACCCAGGCCCGCCACCTCGACCAGACCCCCGCATGGTGCGAGATGCTGCCGAACTTCTCGACGGACTCGCCCCAGAACCCCTTGAGGTAGAAGTGATCCCTGACGCCCTGCACTGCTCGACGCCGAGCTAGCCAAAGCCCGTTCGAGTGTGCTGGCGTGCGAGGGAGACTGTCACTTCTTCTGGGCCCGGGGCCGAGAATCCAGCCGTGCACAGGTAGCTCCACCAACGGAATCACCTGCAGTCGTCCAGGGTGGATGTGGTTGCTTGGGTTCCCTTCGCACCTCACACGGAAGTCCTCCTCATGCCAGCCCGCTATGCCCACCGGAAACTCAACGTCCGTGCTCAGTGACAGCACACGGGCAGCCCTCATCACAACCCTCAACACTCAGGTCTCAACTGAGATACCGAGATTGGTGCTCACAGGTAGCTGTAGCTCCGAGTCAGAGCAATTCAAGGCGACGGAGTTCGTCGTTGCCGTGACATGACAGCGTGCACCACCAACGCAGCCAGCACCGAGGAACAGAACACCACACCCAGCCCGAACGCCGTGGTGATGCCCTCGTCGGTAGAGTGCGTGGATTCAGATGGGTGGGCAGCGAGCACAGCGGCCGAAACCGCCGCCCCAATGACGCCACCTACCGTGCGCAGGACCTGATTGAAGCTCACCGCACTCCCCAACTGGTGCACCGTGACACTTCGGGCGATGAGCGCCGGCATCGCCGCGTAACCCGAGCCGATACCTACGCCGAACAGGAATAATCCCAGCGCGAGGGACCAGACGTGCTGGTGGTCGAGCCACAACAGGACCGAGGCAAAGGTCATCACCGCCGCCCCGACGGGCAGGAACACCGACATGTCCACCTTGTGGGATAGAACACGGACTGTGCGGTTGGCGGCCAGACTGCCGACCGACAAGGGGGCCATCATGAACCCTGCCCATAGCAGAGGGACCTCCAACCCGTACTCGGACGAGGCGGGCGCCTGTACCACGAGGCTCGAGATGGACAGGCCGATGTACAGTGCCACGCCCAGACCAATGGAGGTGACATTGGCCAGCAGTACGTCCGGCGTGCGCACGACGCGCAGATTGACCAACGGGTGTGGCGCACGAACGCTGTGTACCACCCACAAGACGAGCGAGACCAGCGAGAAGGCCAGGGCTGCGAGAGTGCCGGGCGCTAACCAGCCCCACGAGGGCGCCTCGGATATCCACAGCACGAACAGCGCCAGCCCAAGACCAAGCAGGGCAGCGCCGGTGGTGTCGAACGGGGTGCGCGGGGCAAATGGGTCCGGGCCGGCAGGGACCAGGCGCCACACGCCGACCGCCGCCGTGATCACGACCAGCGCGGCAAAGCCGAACGCGGCGCGGTGGTCGAAGGTCGCCGCGAGGATGCCAGTCAGCGGGTAACCCAGTCCCAGGCCGATCGATACCGTCACTGACAGGGTGGAGATAACCGGTTGAGACGCGGCGGCACCTAGGTGTCGGCGAGCTAATGCAATGGTGACCGGCACGGTCCCGAAGAGCAGCCCCTGCAGGGCGCGGCCGATAAGGAACACGGTGAAGTTCGGGGCGAACGTGGCCACCACCGAGCCGACCACGATCACTCCGAGGCCAATGAGCAATAGCCGCTTGGCGTGCGGACCATCGGACAGTCGGCCCATAATGGGCGTGGCCACCGCTCCAACCAGTAGGTTCACCGTGAACATCCACTGCGCTTGACTGACGGGGATGTTGTACATCGTGGCGACGAACGGTACGAGCAGCGTACCCAGTGACGTCACCACCGAACTGGCCAGCGCCGCGTAGAGCAGCACCGGGATAAACCACCGTGGGGCATGGGGCGTCTCGGAAACCTTCATAGGAAGTCGCCGCGACTGTCGAATCGGCGGAACTTCACGATTTCACCAGCGGAAGAAACATGCTGGTCCAGGCGACCCAGGCTGTCGCGACTACCCAGAGATGGCAAGTTCAACTCGTTGGACCTGCACGACGGTGACTGCAAGGCCTCACACAGCTCGGTGCCCAGCGCTACGGGTTCGACCACCCCGCCAAGCGTACAACCAACTTGCGCAACCCACTTGCGGACTTCGCCGCTGCAAGGCGCGCCGATCGCCGAACCGAGGCCGTCAATCCAGAACCGTCAATTCATCCCGCAGTTGGGAGGACCGGGACTTAGCTACCCGACCCGTCAGTCCTGTCTAGATCAGGACCGAAAGCAGATACAAGCGCGCCTTCCACTACCCATATCGGCACGCGGAGGCGCACTTCGACCCACCATGCGCACGCCACAACGACGACCAGACACGGCTCGCTGAAACGCGGATCCCAGGCCCAGAACATGGCGGTGCGTCGTTGAGCTACGAGCGCCAAACGCTAGCTCGAGCCTTGAGGCAAACAGGAACTTACGACGCAGCGTCCGGCCAAGGGGACAGCGCAGGTCAAGGGCCCGGCAGTCAAGCCTTCGCCTTTCCGGCGGCCCACGTCCATCGAGAACCCTAAGCGCCAAAACGCCGACGATGTCGCTGTGATGGTTGACACACGTGACCCGCAGCACATAGTGTCCAATCACAACGTGTTGATCCCTCGACACATAGTGATGACACGGTAGGTCGATCCCCCAGGAGCACCCAATGAGTACCGCCACCGTCGAAGTAGTCGGCGCGACAAAAACCTTCACAACCAAGAACGCTAAGGAAAAAGACGTCCTGGCGCTTCACAATGCTGACCTCAACATCAGGGCGGGAGAGTTCTTCTCCTTGGTCGGTCCGAGTGGATGCGGAAAAAGCACGCTCCTCAATGTGTTATCAGGCCTGCTCGACCTAACCGAAGGGCAAGCGAAAATCGGGAATAAGGAAGTCTGCGGACCTAGCGCCGCCACCAGCATCGTGTTCCAAAAGGCCACACTGCTCAACTGGCTAACAATTCGCGATAACGTTCTCTTGCCCGACAAAATAAAGCAGACCCTCACCAAGGCCAAGAAGGCACGGGCAGACGAGCTGCTCGAGATGGCTGGTCTAGCTGAATTCGGAGAAAAGTACCCCCGGCAGCTTTCTGGCGGAATGCAGCAACGAGCGTCGATCGTTCGAGCACTGGTTCAGGATCCACAGCTTCTCTTGATGGACGAGCCATTCTCCGCCCTCGACGAATTCACCCGAGAAACAATGAACGAAGAGCTACTCAGATTGTGGACCGAAACGCCGAAAACAGTTCTTTTCATCACTCACAATATCGCTGAGGCAGTTTTTCTTTCCGATCGAATCGGTGTCATGCAGCCACGGCCCGGACGATTGACCAAAGTAATCGATGTCGACCTTCCGCGGCCGCGCACCTACAGCATGAGAGGAGAACCGCGCTTCCACGAAACGGTAGCCGAGATTCGACAACTGATTGGACATACGGAGGATACCCGGAAATGAGCACGGCAAGCGCAGTGCCGACACAGGCAGCCCAGGCAGACAATGCTTCTCCACCCAAGCAGGCAACGCTAGGCCAACGTCGCCGCAAGTCATCAAGTCGGAGCCAATCTGCAGCGTCAAATACCCAAAAATCAAAATCGTTTGCGCTCCCGGTATTAGTCGGGTTAGTGATATTAGCGCTATGGTGGGCGCTTGCCGAGTTCCGTTTGGTCAGTGCACTTCTACTGCCTCGGCCAGAAGCAGTTCTCGAAATGCTGGTTGAGGGGCTAGGACAAGGCGTCTGGTGGCCCCACGTACTCGTTACACTCCAAGAGGTCGCAGTAGGCTTCGTTGCTGGATCAGTGATCGGAATCGTAGTCGGTGCCGTATTCGCATTCAGCACGGTATTACAAAAGATGTTTCATCCGTACATCCTTGCCCTGATGTGCATGCCCAAAATTGCTATCGCTCCTCTTCTGATTGTGGCACTGGGTTACGGCCTACTTCCGAAAGTCATCATCGCGGCCCTGCTCGCGTTCTTCCCAGTAATGACAAGCGCTATCGCCGGGCTCACCAATGTTGATCCCGACGAGCTGAATCTGCTCAAGTCAGTAAAAGCTAACAGATGGCAGGAATTGCGTTATCTTCGCATTCCAAACTCGCTATCGTATATCTTCCCGAGCTTTGATGTTGCCATCATTAGCGCACTGCTGGGCGCAGTAGCAGCGGAACTTGTCGGAGCACAGGCCGGCCTCGGCTATCTCATCAGTACTGCCCAGGCATACGGCGACGTTCCGACGATGTATGGGGTATTCATCATCCTCGCAGCAATCGGCGTAACTCTCCGGATGCTGGTCGTTCTTGGCCGAAAGTCACTTCCAAGGAGTTTCAACGCATGACTCACAACATGTTTTCAGAGGTAACGGCAGTCGTTACGAGCCTGTCCCCAGCTACCGTGTATGCAGCTGGACTGCTCCGGTCACTAGGGGCACGTGTGGAACAGTGCGTTCACGCGCCCCGGAGTAGGGACGCCGACGACACGCTCATCCAGACATATCTTGAGCAGGTCGATCAAGTCGACACGAAGAAGGACGAATACCGAGTCGACCTCGAGATCAGCAATCAAAATAACCCATGCAGCTCGCGAATCGCTCAGACACGTTTATCGCTAGATGATCCCGCAGCGACAGAATACAACGAATTCGCGAGAAGTTGTCTCGGCGGAGCAGCGACCTACACCTATCGGAACGATGGCACGCCGGTATATGGTTTCGGTGACCGATACGCCTATCTCGCCGCGATCTACGGGCTAACAGCGTCGCTAGGTCAGTTGTATCGACAAGCTGGCAAGCCAGCCGATATACGCATCGATCTGATCCAAATGGTCACAGCGCTACTCCCGTACCCGACTGTTCAATACGAATACAATGGCACTGAAACTACGTCTGCGCAGTCGGGACCGCGGTATGTGACCCCCACACGAGACGGGTTCGTCGTAATATATGCCGGATTCGACTGGCCAAGCATCGCGAGACTCTTGGGAGATTTCACTCCCCAGCCGGAAAGCAAGTTCGAAAACATTGATGCTCGGTTTGAAAACTCGATAGAGCTGGGGACTGTTTTTGAGCACTGGGCCGGCGGAAAGAGCACGACGGAAGTACTGGATGCCGGACGCGAGGCAAATGTTGCTATCGCACAGATCGCGAAACCCTCCGAAGTCGTAGAGAGGTACCCTCGAAACAGCGAAAAACCGGTCCATGTTCCATTCCGGGTTGTCGGCGAAGGCGGAGTATGGGAGCCTCCGACGGAGACTAACTCCTCCGACGGACTCCCACTGGAGGGTGTTAGAATCCTCGACTTCACACAGGTCTGGTCTGGACCTTATGCGACGCGCATTTTGACCGAACTTGGAGCCGATGTTGTCAAGGTCGAGTCGCCATCTAGGCCGGATTGGCTGCGCAAGCTTGGACCATCTAACCGATACCCTGATCTCGAACCTGGGCCGGATTTCGAGAACCGGAACGCTTGGTTCAACACTCAGAACCGTGGCAAGCGAGCGATCTCGATTGACTTCAAGTCAGTTAACGGCAGGCAGCTTATCTACGATCTGTCCAGGTCGGCTGACATCGTCGTATCGAATACGCGACCCGGCGTGATGGAACGACTGTCGCTCGCCAGTAGTGACTTTTGGCAGACCGGAGCAAGTTGCAATGTGGTTCAAATGCCAGGATTTGCATCAAACGGTCCCGAAGCCGCTGACATGGCGCTAGGCGCGCAATACGACGCGTTCAGCAGCGCAGCCTTTTTCACTGGAAGCCTCGAAGCGCCCCTGCTTACCGGCTTCGCTTTAGGTGATCCGGTTGCCGGCGCCTTCTCTGCTCTCGCCATGGTCGGATCCCTATATCTGCGACGTCGGTCGGGTCGGCCGATTGCACTCGAACTCGCTCAAGCAGAAGCGATGGTTTCCATAATGCCTGAATTTCTGCATGCGAAACTGCCCGTCGAGAGGCCAAAGGGCAACGAGGACAGGCGCGCCGAACAGGAGATTAAATACGAAGACGGCGTTCCGATCGCAACCAGGACTATTGGTGAGGACACCGTGTCGTATCCGATCAGAAATCCGTCTGAACTTATGACCGCAGAGGAAACGAGAGGGCTCTTTGACTGGGTTGATCAGCCGTCATGCGGTACCCACCGCTACCCCGGTTCGCCGGCGACGATTGGAGGAGAGCGACTCGAACTGCTGAAAGCAGCACCTGCTCGTGGCGAGCACACCTGCGAGGTCTTATCTAGCTGGCTGGATATCGACCCACAGGACCTAGACGTTCTCGCCGATATTGAAGTAATCAATCAGGCACGTACCCACGAAGGAGTAAGCAATGAAGGTTGAAACCACGCATCACGACGGTGGCGTCTTTGAGATCAAGCTGAACCGTCCGGACAAGATCAATGCAATCGACACCGAGATGGCTGAGAGCCTGCACGACGCATGGGCTGAGTACGAAGCCTCGGATGCACGCTGCGCACTTGTTACTGCTGCTGGAAACAAGTCATTCTCCGTTGGCGCGGATCTGAACGATGAACCGGTTGAGCTCTGGAGGGCAATCCCGGGCCTCGGCGTCACTGTGACGAAGCCGTTCGTCGTCGCAACGTTCGGCTACGTCGTTGGGGGAGCTTACGTCCTGACCGTCTACGCAGACATGGTTGTCGGCGCAAAGTCCACGACCTTCTACTACCCAGAGGCTCAGGTGGGGTTCACTGGCGGTCTGGTTGCCGGCACCGCTGTCCGAATCCCGCAGAAGATTGCATCCGAGTTCATGCTCATGTGTGAGCCCTTCCCTGCCGAAAGGGCATTGCAGTACGGGATGATGAATCGAATCACCGAGGACGACGACCCTCGGGATGAAGCAATGGAAGTTGCACTTAAGATCGCATCCAATGCACCAAAGGTGAATGTTGCAATCAAGTCGTTTGTGGACCAGATTGTCCCCTCGTCCGCTTCCCATGATTATGCGTTGACCAGAAAGGTCCTCTGGGATATTCAGAATAGCGCCGATAAAGCCGAGGGCATTCAGGCATTCAAGGAGAAGCGCACCCCAAAGTTCACCGGCGAGTAGGCCACCCGTTCGAAGTGGAGATTAAGTCATGAAGAATCGCGGGACGCGTTCAATTTTTGTTGGTGCATGCATTGCTATGGCCTCTGTACTCGGCCTTTCAGCTTGCGGTGCTGGCGACCAGGGTGATGACACCGCTGTGACATTCGCAGTTGGAAGCCCCAACCTTGAAATAACCACCGCCCCGTATGTGGCGGTTCCTGAACAGATGGGTTTCTGGAAGGACGAAGGCTTAGACGTCGATGTCCAAGGCACGGAAGGCGCGACCGCTTCGGTGCAGATGTTGGCTGGAGGCCGAGCCGACATCATTAATGGCGGTACCAGTTCATTCTTCCAGGAAGCTGCGAGGAATCCCGACATTCAGGTGATTTCTCTTACTGGCCCGAATGTCTGGCGTGTTTACGTGCCGGAAGATTCCCCGATTCAATCGATCGAGGAGCTCAAGGGGAAGACGGTTGGCGCCCAGTCACTGAGCAGCGCGAGCTATCTTTTTGGCGTTGCAGCTCTCGAGTCGGGCGGCGTCGATACTGAAACTGAAGTTGACTGGCTGCCCGTTGGTACTGGGAACCAAGCCGCGGAAGCGTTGAACAGCGGTCATGTCGAAGCATATGCGTCGTACGACGGCCCCGCCGGCGTTGTCGGGAACTTGACGACAGACGGTCTCAGGGCGCTTCCGTCCGAGCTTGATAACTACAATGGACTTCTGGGTATTGCAACCCTCAAAGAGACCATCGAGCAGAGGCCGGATGTTGTCGAGAAGTTCCTTATCGGCTTGATCAAGGGCGCAATCTTCAGTGCGACCAATCCCGAAGCAGCAATTGATCTTCAATTCAAGCAGTTTCCGGAGCAGCGGCCCCAAGGTAGCTGGGACGAGGTCCTCTCGCAAATGATGCCTGTCGCCGAAAAGAGGTTTGTCGACGGTGGTGTCCAAACTGACGGACTCCCGCTGGGAACCCTTTCTGCTGAAGATGTCCAGTCGAGCATTCAATTGATGAACGAATATGATGTCATCACTGAAGAAGTCTCCGCCGAGGACGTACTCGCATTCGACTTGAACAATGCTGCCTGGTCACAGGTCGATCCTGCGGCGGTAGCCGAGATTGCTGAGGAATACAATGTGGAGTAACAACTCTAATTCGGCACTCCCCCTGTCGGGCGTGAAGGTACTTGAATTCGGTCACGTGGCAGCGGGTCCATTTACCTGCGACCTTCTAGCAAAGCTCGGGGCGGAGGTAATCAAAATTGAGCCGCCGGCTGGTGATCAAATGCGCAGTTGGCCACCTCGTGCAAATAACGGCGAGGGATACAGTCTGAATTTCGCTTCAGTCAATATTGGCAAACAATCACTTTTCGCCGACCTCAAAGATCACACAGAGTGGGCTGACGTAGCAGAACTTGCGGACAGCGCAGATGTGATCGTATCGAATTACCGACCCGATGTGCTGGCGAAACTCGGTTTTGGGTTTGAGACGCTCAGAGAGCGGCGAAAGAAGTCTCCATTCGTGTTCGCAGAGATCAGTGGTTTTGGATCTACGAGCCCGTTTGCCCACGTTGGAGCGTTCGACGTAGTCATCCAAGGAATGACCGGACTAATGTCTGTGACCGGCGAGAAGGACGGTCCACCAGCCAAGTGTGGGGTCCCGGTAGCTGACTTCGTAACAGGTCTCTACACGGCGATGAGTATCATCGCATGGCTCCCGGTGGCTGTTCGGGAATCACGAGGGGTCCACCTGGAAGCGTCGATGTTTGATTGCGTGATGGCCATATCCGCGCTCCAGACTAGCGAATACTGGGGCAGCGGACGCGATCCTATCGCTCTCGGGACAGCACATCCGCGTAATGCTCCCTACCAGGCGTTCCATGCCTCTGACGGATGGTTCACTGTCGCCGCCGGCAATGACAAGCTCTGGCGGTCCATGCGGGAGGCCATCGGACTGCAAGCTTTGCTCGATCCCCGCTTCGACACCCAGCGTGGCCGAGTCGAGAACCAGCTTGAACTCGAGTCGATTTTGCAAGCGCGATTCGTAGGAGACAGCCAAGACCATTGGTTGAATCTGCTGCGTGACGCAGGAGTCCCTTGTGGGCCAGTGTCACCGTTCTCGGAGGCACTGGCTTCAGAACATGTGCGGGCCACTGGGCTGTTGGACGTAGTCGATGTTGATGACTTCGGCCCAATGCCGTTTGTGCGTTACCCGGTCAGGGTAGATGAAAAACACCTTGATTTGCCTGGTCGGCCTCCCAGCAATTCTAAGGAGGAAGTTAATGCTAACCAACCAGCGGGCACTAACTAATGTTCAACTGGAGGATGGAATCGTATGGATTACGCTCAGCAATGGCCCAGTTAACGCCCTCAGTTCGGAGCTTCTCGAGGAACTGACCGCAGTACTCGATGACTTGGCTGCCTCCAATTCTGTGGATGTCGCCGTTCTATCCTCCGCTTTCGAGGTTTTCTCGGCTGGCGTGGACTTGAAAGCGATGAAGCTGCTTTCCAATGATGACCGCATGGATTATTTTCGCAGAGTAGGTGGTCTCTTGAGTCGACTTCAGTCGGTACCGTTCTGGACAGTGGCGCTTGTCGAGGGCAAGGCGATCGGTGCTGGTGCAGATCTCTCTCTTGCCTGTGACTTCGTGTTTGCTGCGAACGACGCAACGTGGAGGTTCCCCGGGTACCGGAAAGGACTGAGACTGGGGGTGAAGAGACTGGTTGCAAGAGTCGGACCATCCCGTGCATTCCGACTGATGGCTCTCGATAAGGAAATGTGCAGAGATGAAGCCGTGGCATGGGGTGCAGTGTTCGAATATCTCAACCAGGAAGAGTTGGCCGCCGCGGCAAAGTCTCTTTCTGACTGTCACGGATCGCCGGCCGATAGCCGTTTACAGATGTTCGGGGACGACAACATTGTCGGAGCTACAGAGGTCTTGGAGAAGAGCCTTTCCGAGAGGGTCGTCGCTCGTTTTAACTAGTGCGCATACTGAAATTTGCCACTGACTCAAGAAAGGTACTGATTGGCATGAGCAACATCCCTGTCGAAATCGCGGAGTTCGCGAACCGATGCGAATCTAAAATGAAGTCTGGTTTGACCGAGGAGGAACTCACTGCACAGATACGAGACGACCTGGAGGCGGTTCTCGACAAAGGCTTCGATCTTCCAACGCCATTCACGACTCCCAACCCTGATCACTACGTGATGTACCCGCTTTATATTTCCGACGATGGTGATTTTTGTGTCGCATCCGCAGTCTGGGGAGTGGGGCAACGAACACCGGTTCATGGTCACGAAACGTGGGGTGTAGTCGGAATCTATTCCGGAAGGGAAACGGAAAAACAGTTCGAGAAGCCGACGGGTAGTTCGTCTGCACTTGTCGAGACTGGAGAAGTCACTTGGCGTCCCGGAGAAGTGACTGTATGTTGCACCACCGATGACGACGTTCACGAAGTGTGGAGTGACGGAAATGAACCCTGCGTCGGCATTCATGTCTACGGAGCCAATATAGGCGAGCTCAGACGGCGCAAATATGATCCCATGACCGGGGAAGAGTCCTGGTTCGTCAGTACTTGGGCACCTATCGGAGTTGGAGGGTAATCAGAATGTATTCGCACGACGATCGAGAGTTCACCAAGGATATCCGTCGAGCTGATCCTGAGGGCTTTACTGCATACCGACAATTTGCGGATGCGATCATGCACTCGCCAGACTCGCCCCTCGACGCGCGTGTCACTGAACTCATCGCCCTCGGGGTTGCTTTTACTACGCAGTGTCCTCACTGCATCAAGGGTCATACTGAGGGCGCCCGCAAGGCAGGGGTGACCAAGGAAGAGCTGGCAAGGGTCACACACATCGCTGCCGCTATGCGTGCTGGCGGCGCAGAGACCCACGGTCTCATGGCATTCAAGTACTACGAGGAGGCGTAAGAAATGGGGTCCACAAACGGGTGGCGCGTATACGAACATGGGGCACCAGCAGTCTTCGAAGAGTTTAGCCATCCCGACCTAGGGGATGGAGAACTTCGAGTCCGTGTTGAGTATTCATCTATCAACTATAAGGACGCTCTCGCGTTAACCGGATCTGGTCGCATTGCAAGAAGCCTTCCACTCATTCCAGGCATTGACTTCGCAGGAGAGGTGACAGAGTCCTCGGTCAGTGAATTTCCGACAGGGACCCAGGTCTTCGGGACAGGACTTGGAGTCGGAGAGGAAGTCAACGGAGGACTCGCGCGGGAACTCGTTGTTCCTGCGTCGCGTGTCTTGCGTATTCCTGAACGATCATCCGCACGCGAGGTTATGGTCCTGGGAACAGCAGGCTTTACGGCCCTGCTATGCATTGAGGCTCTCGAGCAACAGGCGAATTCTCGTGAAGTCGTTGTGACCGGGTCGTCCGGCGGTGTCGGGTCTATTGCAGTTTCATTGCTTGCACAGCGCGGGTGGGAAGTAACTGCAATTTCAGGTTCAGAGGAGCACCACTCGAAGCTCCGGGACCTTGGGGCCTCTAACGTACTAGGCCGTGACGCAGTCTCGGAAGAACGCAAGTTTGGTTCAGAAACATGGTCCAATGCGGTTGATTGTGTTGGCGGTGACCCACTGGCCGGGCTTCTCTCCAGAATGGGTTACGGCGGCATTGTGGCGGCATGCGGCAATGCTGCCGGCATGTCCTTGAATACCTCGATTCTGCCGTTCATTTTGCGCGGGGTGCGTCTTATCGGTATCGATTCCGTGTATGTTCCGATCGAGAGTCGATCCAACAAATGGGATGCTTTGCTCGAAGGCTTCTCGGGCGTCGAGTACGACGAATCTTGGGTGACTGAAGTAAGGCTCGAAGATGCCTCAGACCGCGCGTCTGAATTGATTTCCGGTGGGTCATCTGGGAGAACCTTGGTTCGTGTAGCCGAGTGAACAAAGCGGATTTCACTCAACCGTTCTTTGGCAGGACGGATTTGATCCGGATCATCCAATTGACCGTGCGGTTGATGTGAAGTGCGATTAACTTAAGTAGAGTTCGGCCAGCCCCAATCGGTCACGTGACGGCAGATCTACATGGTTAGTTGTACCCGCGATACACTGACGACCGGTGGGTAGGATTGTCCAATTCTACCCACCGGTCTGCCGTTTCCAGGCCGCACTTCCGTTATCTCCGTCCTCGCTCGCACGTTTAACTCTGGGAAGCCAGCGGTCGAGATGGTGGCGGTGTTCGCGCGGAAGACTGTGTGACATAATGTGAACATGGAACGACATGAAGGTGATCGTAATTCGGGCAAGTCGGTTCTAAGCACGCTTAAAAACGGGCTGCAAGTTGTTGAACTACTAACCCATGGACCGTCGCAAGTGGGGTACATCGCAGACAGATTGGGGCTTCAGCGGCAGTCAGCGTATCGAATCTTAGTAACCTTGCGATCTGAAGGCTGGGTCGCTGGCCCGGACCACAGGGATGAATATCGTCTGAGCGGCACTTTCTGGTCGTTGACCAGTTCGATCCTACTCGACGACACGTCGCGATTTATTTATCGAGAGGTCGTTAACCGCGTTCGTGAGAATACTGCAGAAACGGTGCACCTGGCGATTTATATCGGACAAAATGAGGTGCTGTACATAGATAAGAGAGATGGTACGCAGCCAATTCGAAGTTATACCGCATTGGGTGGTCGATCACCTGCGTCTGCGGTTGCTACTGGAAAGACACTGCTCGCCTACCAGGACCCGACAGAAGTTGATGATATTTGTTCTAGCGGTTTGGTGAGCTACACTCCTCGGACCATTGTTGATTCCGCAGAGTTCCGATCTGAACTCCAATCTATCCTGGAGCAAGGTTTTGCATTGAATCGAGGAGAGTGGCGTGCCGATGTGGGAGGCATAGCTGTTCCCTTATCAGATTCAAATGGCAGAGTTCACGCGGCCCTCGGCGTGTCTGGCCCTGTCGACCGAGTGATGAAATTTAGAGAGTCGTACACTGAAGCCCTTTTTTCTGCCAGGAATGACGAACAACCATGGTGGCTAGAAGGGAAAAGAACGCCTGAGGAAGGTCTCCCTGGGGACAATCGTTGATACAGGAGTGCGCAATACATCTTTGTTCGATCCAATCCGCGATCACCTCCAATCGCTGACAGTCACACCCCTACTTCGGTAGAGCTCAGCGGCGTCCCAACGAGCTTTGCTGACGCTGTCGCGATTAACGATCCTCTACTGCGACACACCTGGGCACGCTCCGATCGACTCTCCACCACTGTCGGAGCGTTGCGCAGACTGAATCGCACTGGGTCTGATGGAGGCTCGGGCTATTGGATTCCGACCAGGGTCTGGTCGGCCCGTTTCGTAGCGTAGAACGTCTCCTCGAATTCTGCTGGCGGCACGTCATGGAGGTAGCCGTGCAGGCGGTCGTTGTTGTGCCAGTGGACCCAGCTCAAGGTGGCCAGCTCGACGTCCTCGACGGTCTTCCACGGCCGTCCCTCACGTGCGGGGCCGCGGATGAGTTCGGCTTTGTAGTAGCCATTGACCGTCTCGGCCAGGGCATTGTCGTAGGAGTCAGCGACGGTGCCGATCGAGGGAGTTGCTCCGATTTCGGCGAGGCGCTCGCCGTAGCGAATCGACGTGAACTGGCTGCCGGCATCGCTGTGACACCGCAGCCCGGTCAGCTGGGTGCCACGTGACCAGCGGGCCATCTCGATCGCATCCAGGACCATCGTGGTGCGCATGTGTGAGGCGACCCGCCATCCCACGATCGT